>CABUMZ010000034.1 GCA_902492825.1 uncultured Collinsella sp. | reverse complement strand
GTCGATCGCGAGTTCCGCACGAGCCGGAGAGCACTTAATGTGCTCTCCGTGCGAGCAGGACTGTCCGAGCAGGGAGTAAAGTCCTCCGGCTGCCTCCGGACAGGTCAGTCTGCTAGCAGGTCGGATACTCGCCCTCCCAGACGATGCGACGGTACTGATCCGGATCGGTGTCGCCCTCGGTGGAGAAGCAGAGCACGGAGCTCGTCTTGTCCAGGCCGATGAGTTCCTTGAGCTCGGCATACTCGGGATCGAGCATGAGAGTCTCGACCAGACCGGTGGTCACAGCGCCGGACTCGCCAGAGATGACGCGCGGGTCGCCCTTCTCGGGAGCACCCAGAGTGCGCATGCCGCGAGCGGTGACCCAGTCGGGGCAGGACACGAAGGCGGTGGTGTGGTTGCGCAGGATATCCCAGCCCAGAATATTGGGCTCGCCGCAGCACAGGCCGGCCATGATGGAGGGCATGTCGCCGTCCACGATGCGCGGGTCGCCGTCGCCGGCGGCAGCGCCCTTGTACAGGCAGGCGGCAGGCGCGCACTCGACCACGACGAAGGTGGGCGGGTTATCGGGATACAGGTTGGTGAAGTAGCCCACCACGGCGCCGGCAAGCGAACCCACGCCAGCCTGGACAAACACGTGCGTCGGGCGGTTGATGGCCATCTCGCGCAGCTGCTCGGCAGCCTCGGAAGCCATGGTGCCGTAGCCCTCCATGATCCAGGACGGGATCTTCTCGTAGCCCTCCCAGGCGGTGTCCTGAACGATGACGCCGCGCTCGCAGGCATCGGCCTCGGCGGCGGCCATGCGCACGCACTCGTCGTAGTTGACCTCTTCGATGGTCACCGTGGCGCCCTCGGCGGCGATGTTATCGAAGCGGGGCTTGGTGGAACCCTTGGGCATGTGCACGACGGCCTTCTGGCCCAGCTTGTTGGCAGCCCATGCCACGCCGCGGCCATGGTTGCCGTCGGTGGCGGTAAAGAAGGTGGCCTGGCCAAAGTCCTTGGCAAGCTGATCGGAGGTCAGGTAATCGAAGGTGCACTCGGCAACGTCCTTGCCGGTCTCGTCGGCAATGTAGTTGGCCATGGCAAACGAACCGCCCAGGACCTTAAAGGCGTTGAGGCCAAAGCGATAGCTCTCGTCCTTAACGCACAGGTTGGACAGGCCCAGGCGCGCGGCCTGGCCATCCAGGCGGGCAAGCGGAGTGACGGTGTACTGGGGGAACGACTGGTGGAAGGCGCGGGCCTTCTTCACGTGGTCGAGGCTCATGATTCCCAAGTGCTTGTCATCGCTCTTGGGCATCGTGTTGCCCGCCCACTGGATCTTATCGGCCATACGGTGAACTCCTTAAGTTCTCTCTTGCCGGCCCCCGCATACGCGTTTCAGCCCGATCCCATTCACACGGCTGAACTTTTATGTGGATGCCAAACAAAAAGTTTGTTAGCACTGTTCTATCACACTTTTTGATTGGAAAACCTAACAAATTGTTTGTTGCCGTAATCGGTACCTTTTCGCCGCCGAACGGTCACATAACACAGCGACGCTTTCGTTATTTGCGAACAAGTGGGGTTTATGGCACAGTGAGCCCAAACTAATTTTTAGGAAGGCACCCATGACCCCCGCACAGATTGAGTTCTACAAGCGCCTTGCACACGGCCTGGCGCTCCAATTTGGCCCCAACTGCGAAGTCGTCGTCCACGACCTGGAGACCGAGGACGTGGACCGCTCCATCGTAGTGATCGAAAACGGCCACGTCAGCGGGCGCAAACTGGGTGACGGCCCCAGCCATATTGTGCTTGAATCCATGCACGAGGGCACCGCCGACGTGCACGACCGCGAGCCGTACCTCACCAAAACCGCCGATGGCAAGCTGCTCAAATCGTCGACGATCTTTATCCGCAACGACGAGGGCAAGCCCGTCGGCATTTTGGGCATCAACTTTGACATTACGCTCATGAAGGCTTTTGAGCGCTCGCTCGACGCCTTTACCGGCACCGGCGGCACGGGCTATACCGAGCCCGAGCCCATTACCAAGAACATCGGTGACCTGCTCGAGGACCTGCTGCACGAGTGCGAGCAGTTTGTGGGCAAGCCCGCGGCGCTCATGACCAAAGATGAGCGCATTCGCGCCATCGGCTACCTCGACCGTCGCGGCGCCTTCCTCATTTCCAAGTCGAGCGAGCGTGCCTGCGAGTTCTTTGGCATCTCTAAGTACAGCTTCTATAGCTACCTCAACGAGGCAAAGGCGACCGCCGGCGATAAGTAGGCAACTCGGCCGGGTCACCCCTCCCCTTTTGGGCGCGAGTTCCAAAATGCACGAATCCAAGACTCGGCCGCAGGGCAAGTTCCATATAATCGATGAGATAGACAGTTCGAAAGGATGGAACAAGATGGGGTCGAGCAACGCATCACGCAACGGCCGCGGAGGCTTCGCTTCTGCCGCCAGGCATGCGAAACGCGCGTTTGACGAGGGCGAAGACGATTTGTTTGCGTTGAGCCTGGACGACGTGATGAGCGACCGCCCTTGGACCGCCGATGAACTCATGGGCGGTGGGGTTCGCTCGGCAGGCCCAAAGCCTACGTCGGCCGCTGCTCCCGCCCCGGCCACGACGCCCGCGCCGGCATCCGTGCCCGCAGATGACTTTGCCACCCGCCCCATTATGCAGGTACCGCGCCAGGCCGCCCCTGCGCCCCGCCCCACCAGCGATCCGTCCGAGACGGCGGCGTTTCTTGCCGCGGCGACACAGCGCCATGCGCCCAGCAGCACGCCCGCGTATGCCACCCCGCAGCAGCCGACATACGCGGCTCCCGAACCCCAGCCCGAACCCGAACTCGAGCCGCCCGTTATGGATCTGGACGACCTCGCCAACCGCCAGTTTGCCTTCGATTCCTGGGCCGCGGCCGACTTGGACGAGACCTCGGCCGGCATGCCGGCGCTCGATATTCCGGTCAATCCGCTGTTTGCAGCTGCCGAGGAGCACGACTCCGATTACAACGAAGCAGCAGCGCACGGTGATCGCTTTGATGCCGCGCCCCGCGCCTCCCGCATTGAGACCGAGGGCTACGGTTCCGCATCGAGCGCATACGATAACGGCCCGCTTGCCGACGCGTCTGCTCCCAAGTACAGCAAGACCGGCGTAAAGGCCGCATCGGCATCGTCGTATACCCGTGGCACCGACGACGAGCGCTTTGCCGACTACTACACCGAGGAAGAGCCGCCGCACTTCTCCGAGTTTCCCCAAGCGGTAAAGATCGTCTTTATCGCTATTATCGTGGCCTTGCTCGGCGTGATCGCATTTGAGGGATTCCAGCTATTCCGCGGCCCCACCGCGTCCGAATCGGCAACGCAGCAAAAAGAGAACGACAACCAGCACCTGGACATCAACACCCTCAAGGGCGACCCCAACGACGGAGACGAGTAGCGAGGGTTAAGGGAGGGCCGGAAGAGCCGGCGGCACGTTACGGCTCCAAAAGCCCTGCCATAAAGATGGGCAGATACAGCACGTCACCATCGCGGTGAAGATTACATTCCGCAAGTACCAGGGCGCGATCGATTCCGTAGCCCTTCGTTGCCAGTGCGTTATCGAGCGCCGCGTGGGACTTAAAGCTCTTGCCCGATTTGACCTCGATGGCGAGCACTTCCCCATCGAGCGTCTCTTCCACAAAATCGAGCTCACCGACCTTTTTGGACGTAAAGTAGCGCAATCTAAATCCATGAGCTTTGAACTCTTGGGCAACGAAGCCCTCAAACGCCGCCCCCATGTTCATGCCAAAGGCGTCTTCCGCCTCCCCATCAAAAACGCCTTGAGCGACCCTTTTGGAATACGACGACATGAGCATTCCGGTGTCCAGGTAAAACAGCTTAAATAGATTTCGCCGCTCCCCCAATAAAAGGGGTGCCACGGGCGCCGTTACGTTATACACGGGAAGCGCGACACCCGCCTCCGACAACCAGAGAAAATGATCTGTCACCTGCGAAAAACGTTTGACACCGTTAATCGACGACAGCTTGAATCGCTTGTTTTTGGAGCCGGCCTCGCTGGGAATCAAATCATAGATATCGCGAATAACCAAGCGTAGCTCGGGCGGAGCGTACTTTGCAATGTCATCGCGATACAGGGCGTGAAGATCGCGGTGGATGTTTCGAACCTCGTCGACATTGCGCGTCGCCAAGAAGGAATTGACCGCGTCGGGCATGCCTCCCACCACCACATACTGATGGAACAGATCGAGCAAGCGGTCATACAGGTAGCCGGGGAGCTCCCCCTCATCCTTTAGACAGTCTCTGAGCATGTCAAACACGCTGGCACCAACGCCATTTGCCCAGCAAAACTCCTCAAAGTCGAGCGGGTACATCTGGACCTGCTCGACATACCCCACCGGCAGGGAATCGATGCCCTCGAGCTCAACGCCAAGGAGCGATCCGGTAAGGATGTATCGAAAGTCGCCGTGCTGGACCAGATATTTGATAAACGTCACCACGTTGGGGCATCGCTGCACCTCGTCGATAACCACGACGGTCTTGTTCGCAACCATCGGCTGCGTTGCAGCAATAGACATACGCATAAGCAGATCATCCGCACTTTTCGCCGCCAAAAACGAATCGCGCACGGACGCGTCGGCGATAAGGTCGAACGTCACGACATTTTCGAACGATTCATTTGCAAAGACGTTGACCAAATATGACTTTCCTACCTGTCGGGCGCCCTTGACCAAAAGAGCCTTGTTAGGCGACGAGGCAAGCCAAGATTCAAACTGTGCTTTCGCTTTTCTCTGTAGCATAAGCGCACCCCTTATTACGTGCTGTTTTAGCACTAGGATACACTTTTCCGTAGTTGTTAGGTGCTTATTTCGACACTTTTTCGAAGTTCTAAAGTGTGTATTACGACACTTTTCCGTACTTTTACATGGGAGATTTCGACACTTTTTCGGATTTGAGCCTAGCAGCAGCCGGCGAAATCAAGCGCCGCCCGCGCGTCATTTCGCACGCGACGCTTGATTTCTGTCCGCGCGTGCTGACAGGCTCCATCGTGCCCGCAAGGAGCGGGCGCGTTTTATCCAGAGTCGGGGTAGAGAGTTGGCTCCACGATCCCGACGCCAACCGGCCAAGAGGCACGGTGGCCCTGCCAACATCGATGAAAGGCGTCCGTATGGACAATTTCTCCGTGCGCAGCGAGCGCAACTTCCACAACCTGGCAACCAAGCCAAAACGAATGCATCTTCTGGACGAGCCGAGCGGCTATGTCTCGGCCATGGTCAAGAGCAGTCTCTCCCACCAGATACGCTTTACGGTGCAGAAGCTCGAGGAAGAGCTCTGTGCTGCTGGCAACCCGCATGTTCTGCAGATCAAGCTGCTCGGAGATGATTCGCGCGAGCCGTCGAGTTGGAAGCTGTTTGCCGACGGCGCGTGCGTTGCGGACGGATCCGGCACCTTTGCCCGCGAGTGCTTCTGCGAGGGAACCGAGGTGTTCTTGGACCTGTGTCGTGATGCCGTGCATGCGGCCGATCTACGCCAATGGAGCCAGAGGGAGTACGAACTACTGAGTGCCGCGCGCGGGATTGCGGAGGTGTAGGTGGGCAGATAAGCCATCGACAATTCCGAGATGGCAAGGGCCGAGAATTAGATTCCCGGCCCTTGCCTAGCACTGCTTTATAAGATCGAGCACCGCGGGAATGTCATCGGGATTCCGAAGGGCAACATAGGTCGGCAGGCCTGGACCGAATCCACCCTGCGTACGCTTGTCCTGGCACATGTCCTCTGGATCCGTTAGATCATCCACACTCTTTGCCAAGCCAACGGCAATCCAGCCACCGTTGCTAGTCCTGCCTTCCAACACGGCATGCGGTTTTCGCTTGCCCGACCTGAAGCCCACATAGTACTTGGCTATGTAGGACTCCCACGAAGGGTTAGCACTCAGAACGGACTCGCGCACCTCATCGAAAAGCTTCTGGTTGAGCCCACCTTCGGCAAAGGTGGGGTGGTTCTCCTGCAGAGTCCAGACAGGAGCCTCGTCAGACTCCCCACGAGAAGGACGGTACTTGTCGACGACGTCTGCCGGAAGGTCGGGATACTTCCATATCTCGCACGCTTCTTTCGCCAGCTCGTCCGCGCGCTGCCCAATCTCTTCCTCACCCCATTTTTCATGCGAGGCAAACGACTTGTTCAGGTAGAGCGGGCTGCATTTAAGTCCCACGTTCGGAAGATTGAGCTTGTCCGAGAACGACCGGTTTGAGTACTCCTGGTTGTAGCCCGTCAGCGTAAGGTTGCCCAGGTTGTTGCATAACCTGTCGTGGATGTCTTCCCAGTTCTCGCCAAGCGATTCCTTCCAGCCATGTTCACCGTCGATCGTCTGGGGCATGACGTGCTCGATTTGGTAATTGTCAGCCGAGATGGGCTCCTTCGGGTGGTGCCAGTTCTCCATGCGCTCCAGGTAATAGCGCTTTTTGGAGAAGCGGTTGTAGCAGTCACGCGTCTTAAACTCCTCGACAAAATGCTCGTCTGTCGGGAAGTACGCAGTCATACCGCTGCTGTGGATAAGGAGCATCGCCGTAACGTACTCCTCTATATCGTCCTGCTGCTCGAGGTTGCGATACATGCCGGCAAAGAAATTATTTAGGCCCGTGGTAAGCCTGCCGCAAACCGCCCGCCTGAACAGGAACGACTCGATAGTCTCGCAGATACGCAAAAACGCATTGTGGTTTAACATATTTCCCTCGTAAACCGAGTAAAGCAGCATCAAAAGAGGCCTGATCTGCTTCACATCAAGGCTTACGATTCTGCCGAATACTTGGTGCAGGCCATCGTCTTTCTCCTCGCCAAGGAACACCCTGGCATATCTTTGCGCATATTCGCGGAGCTCCTTCAGCAGGCCCTCGGTATCCCCATCGTAGTCATCAGCGAAATAGCGTTTGAACTCGTAGTAGGCCTCGTTTTCCTTTGGCATCCTATTGGGAACCTTGAGCCACAGCCAGTACCAGATAAATTCATTGAACTCTTCTTCGCCGCCTTTTCCGAACAAGCGCTCGAGCGGGTGCCAGTAACCCTCGTAAAGCTTGGTCTGCTCGTCATTGGGAAGAGACATAAGAACGTAGTTACGAATGAGGTCAATAGGCGTGAGCGGCTTGCCCTTGGAGTTCATGGACTCAAATATGAGCTGAGCATTATCAACGCCCGCGGTGAGCTTGGTGTCGATGACCTGCACGCGGTTTAGCCCCGCCCAAAGCCTTGCAGGGTCGAATGATTTCCCGTGCATCTTTTCACGGAAGAACGCATAGTTCTCGACGATCCGATCCGATTTTTCATCTGGCACGGGAGACCTAGATACGATGGAAAACAGCGTCTCTTTATCGTCCTGCGAAAGCACCAGCTTGTAGCGCGCCAGACCGTTGTAGTCATCATCGTTAAAGAGGTAATTTTTCCTCAGCGCCGAAATCTTGAGATCGCCAAGGAAACCGGCCTTGTCGGGATTACCCTCCAGATAGTCAGCCAAAGCAGCGATCATCAACGAAAACGTCGTCATGCGCTGCTGCCCGTCAATCAGAAGCACACGCGAAATGCTCGTGGCAGAGCTCTCGGACTCGGGGATATAAAGCATCGACCCCACGAAGTGCGATACGCCATCACGGCCCGCTCGCATGACGTCATCCCATAGCACCTCGCACTCTTTTACACTCCACGAGTAAACTCGCTGGTACACGGGAATGACAAACTGCATCTTCGCCACGCCCATAAGGTCGAGCAGATTCGCCTCGGTTGCTTTCATTTACGCTTGCTCCCCCTTCTTGTTTTACGTCATTTACCGTCAGTCCCCCACTGAGTGGAGGGCGCTAAAGACGAGAGCATCAAAGCACAGAAGCAACCGTGATGCTCATATCACCAGATTCTACAACGCTTGTTGCAGACACAATTGAACGTCTGATCGGTTCCGATGGCTCCCCCTATGAGAAGAGGGTGGACGCCAAGGGTCGCGTGCTAAGCGATAGGTGTATCGCGGATGAGGTGCCGTTTGAGGAGTTGCCCGAAGGATGGGCTTGGGCAAGATTAGAAAGCTTGTGCTCAGTAATTACCGACGGCGACCATCAAGCTCCACCCCAACAAGCAGATGGGATACCGTTTCTTGTCATCTCCGACGTCTCGTCAGGCAAGATTGACTTTTCCAATACTCGACATGTTTCATCGAATTATTTCGATTCACTCGACGGCTCAAGAAAGCCTCGTTACAGTGATTTGCTGCTAACCGTAACGGGATCGTTCGGGATTGTGGTGCCAGTCAATACCGAAGAGCGTTTTTGCTTTCAACGTCACATTGCCTTGCTTCGCCCCTTGGGCTACAGAAGGTTCATGATAAATGCCCTTGCGGCACCATCAACATACGCATATTTCAATGCCAAGGCTACCGGTACCGCTCAGAAAACAGTTTCGTTGGGATGCTTGAGGTCTACGCTTCTCGCTCTTCCGCCAGAAAATGAGGAGCCGAGAATTATAAATCAGCTCACTCAGCTCATGCCCCTGGTCGAGGAGTACGGCGGGCTCGAGGACGCCCGCGAGGCGCTCGATGCCGCGCTGCCCGGCCGCCTGCGGAAGTCGGTGCTGCAGCTGGCGGTGCGGGGCGGGTTGGTGCCGCAGGACCCCGCAGACGAGCCCGCCGGCGTCCTGCTCGAGCGCATCCGCGGGCAGCGCCGAAAGCTCGTCGCCGAGAAGAAGATGAAGGCCCCGAAGGGCGGCGAGTCGATCATCTTCGCCGATTCCGATGGCCGCCGCTATGAGAAGAGGGTGGACGCCAGGGGCCGCGAGTCGGATCCGGTCTGCATCGAGGACGAGGTCCCGTTCGAAATACCCGAGGGCTGGGAGTGGGCGAGGCTTTCATCAATTGCTTCTTTTGGTGGGGGCAAAACACCCCCTACTAACGATAGGTCCAACTTTACGAAAGGCGGCGTGCTCTGGGTTACTTCTAAAGATATGAAACAGGACCATATTAGCGGCACCATAATCACGCTTTCAGACAAGGGCGCCTCCGGGCTGACGATATACCCCAGATGCAGCCTCATTATGGTTACGAGAAGCGGGATCCTGCGCCGGCTTTTGCCGGTAGCCATTCTCGATAAACCTGCTACAGTCAATCAGGACCAGAAAGTTATCGTTCCAGATAACGATTCTTTTAGCGAGTGGCTGCTTCGCTATTTTCAAGCAAGTGACCTGCGCATTCGCTCAAAGTATGGTAAAGACGGAACAACGGTCGAAAGCGTAATATTTGATAAGGTGAAGGAAATACTCGTGCCCATCCCATCTCTTGCTGAGCAGAGACGTGTTATAGCGCACCTTGAAGAACTTATGGCGTTAACTACCAATTAATTGCTTCGTCAACTGCGGCGCGCTGTTCATTGGCGGTGCGTCGCAGATAAATTCGTGTCGTTTCAATACTTTCGTGTCCCATCAGGTCGGCAAGCAGCGAAATGTCTGGGTTGCGATCGATAAAGTTCTTTGCGAATAGGTGTCTAAACGAATGTGGATAAACGACGTCTTGGTCGACGCCATAACGTAGGGCCGCTCGTTTCAACCCCATGGATATTCCACGCGAGGTGATGGCGTTGTCGTTTTTGCCTGGAAACAGAAGACCGTTCATTGAACCGGCTTTCCATGTAATACTTTCCCGGCGCAAAGAGTCAGGAATCCAAATTCTCCTGAGTTTTTGGCCTTTTGAAACGATGTCCATATATCCAGTGATTACGTGCTCTACCTTAAACTGTCTTAACTCACTTACCCGTGCGCCAGTACACACAAGAAAGCGGACAATAAAATACCAAAACCAGTCACCATCTTGTTTCAGACCGTCGATTAACTGAACGTACTGCTCGTTACTGATGACATTGTCGAGAAACGGCTTCTGCTGAATTCGCACTCCTTTGAGTCGGATTCCATCAAAAGCGATGAAATCAAGGTAGGTGTTAATTGCGCCGATGCGGTTGTTGGCTGTTTTCGGAGCGAATGAAGAAACCAGCCACTCTTTGTGCGCAAGAAGTGACTGGTTTGTTAGAGACTGAGTTTTATCGATAAGCTGGCATATTGCAAAGGAATACGAGTTAACCGTATTCTCCGCATAACCCTTTTCTCGCAAATATTGATCGAATGTTTTCATGACATCATCCTTTCGACAATGCTATGAAAACAGTTAAAAAATTATATTGAGCAACTCTGAGTACTTTTCAGCTATTCGACTTTCTTCTGCCAAGGGTGGAACGGGAATTAGCCGCGCAAGAAGGGTATTACGTTCAATTCCAGGAATTACTCCTTTAGCGTGTGATTTGATATCTTCGACCATGGCGTTCAGGAACAGCGATATATAGGGAAGCATACGATATTCGTTAGGCGTGATCGACATGATTTGGCGCGCAATATGTGCCGCACCAAATCGATTGATGGCCATTTCGCCGACGGTCCCTTTGCATGTAAACAGTAGCTCCCCTTTGGTTGAAACACGCGACGGCTCAGCGGTCCAGCGGTTTTCGATTAGCTTGCCGTCGGTAAAATTGGAGGCTCCGGTTAGATATGGGATTCCTTCGTGTCGGTCGTTGTACTGAGATGAATTGAGGTCTGTTCCCGACAATAGAACGATGACACTTTCGAGCCTCGCCCACTCCCAGCCCTCGGGTATCTCGAACGGAATCTCGTCCTCGATGCAGACGGGCTCGGACTCGCGGCCCCTGGCGTCCACCCTCTTCTCATAGCGGCGGCCATCGGAACCGGCGAAGATGATCGACTCGCCGCCCTTCGGGGCCTTCATCTTCCCCTCGGCCACGAGTTGCCGGCGCTGCCCGCGGATGCGCTCGAGTAGGACGCCGGCGGGCTCGTCGGTCGGGTCCTGCGGCACCAGCCCTCCCCGCACCGCCAGCTGCAGCACCGACTTCCGCAGGCGGCCGGGCAGCGCGGCGTCCAGCGCCTCGCGGGCGTCCTCGAGCCCGCCGTACTCCTCGACCAGGGGCATGAGCGCGTTCACCCGCTCGACGATGCGGCGCTGTTCGGCGAGGGGCGGGAGGGGGATAAGCAGGTCCGCTGCCTTGGTAGCACTTAGCCCTTCCTTGGTCGCCCCAACTTGGCCAACCATTATTGCCGACTGTACTAAAGGCGAAATGATCGCCGCGTGCAGGTATCCACTGACGATTTGAAGCACAGGTCTCATAATTAGCACATGCTGATTTACATCGGCATCTCCGAATGTGTTGGGTACGATTGCGCAACGGCCGATTGATGCCCCCGTGATGTTGAGTAGCATGTCATTTGGCAACACGTGGCTTCCGCGCCTACTAAACAACGAGCGCGAGAAATGTGCAACGTCGTCAAGCCTGAGCCCCTCGTTGCGAACATTCTGGGATCTGATTAGCATTGGGCCTTCGTCTTGGTAAACCTTTCGGCCGCCCACAGGCGTGCTTCCTGAGCCCATCTTGGTGAAAAAGGATGAAAGTCTCGACCAGCACCACCCCTCGGGCAGCTCCTCAAACGGCACTTCGTTCACAATACACTTATCGCTCAGCACGCGGCCCCTGGCGTCCACCCTCTTCTCATAGGGGGAGCCATCGGAACCGATATAGATAATGCTCTCCCCGCCCTTCGGGAATTTGGCCTTACCTTCAGCAATTAGCTTATGCTTTTCTTCACGAATACGTTCGAGAAGGACGCTGGCAGACTCCTCGTTCGGATCCTGCGGCACAAGTTTGCCCTCGATCGCCATTTGCAGAATTGAGTTCTTCAGGTCTTTTGCCTTCATCTACGCCTCAATCCCAAGAATCTCGCAAATTCGAGCCAACTTCTGGTCAATCTCGGCGTCGAGCTTAGCGCGCTCTTCTTTGTAGCTCCTAATCAGCTCGTCGGGCGGCAAAATCTCTTCTTCCTCGTGTGGATAGCCACACAAATCAAGATTGAAGCCGCCGTCTCGCAACTCGTCGACTGTATAGAACCTTGCCTTGGGATTACCGTCTTCCTCGATATCTCGACGGTTCTCCCACCATTCCTTTACAGGTGCAAAATGTTCGAGCCTAATGGGCTTAGTCTTAGAAAAGTGCTTATATCCCTCGGGCATATCCATGCGATAGAACCAGACGCCCTCAGAAGCCCCGGAATTATCGAAGAACAGAACGTTGGTAGTGATGCTCGTGTAGGGAGCGAAAACGCTCTGCGGAAGGCGCAAAACAGTATGCAGGTTCATGTCCTCAAGCAGGCGACGCTTGATCTCCGTCTTCGCGCTATCCTGGCCAAAGAGAAAACCATCCGGAATGATGACAGCAGCGCGGCCGCCTCGCTTAAGACGATAAAGGATGAGTCCAAGGAATAGATCCGCAGTTTCGGAGCTACGGAGCGCAACGGGGAAGTTGTTTTGCACTGACGCGCTTTCAGATCCTCCATAGGGTGGATTCATGAGTACGACATCGAACTGGCCATCAGGCTTGTGCTTCCATTCGCGAACATCTTTTTCAAGCGAGTTATCGTGAAAGACCTTGGGGTTGTCGATGTCGTGTAGCAGCATGTTGGTTATGCACAACAGATAGGGCAGCTGTTTCTTCTCGATGCCATAAACCGAGTTCGTGTAGACCACGCGATCAGCCGGAGTCTCTATCTGGTCGCGGAGGATGTTGAGGGCGCTCGTCAAAAAGCCGCCTGTGCCGCAAGCAAAGTCAGCCACGGTCTCACCGAGCTTGGGCGCAAGTGCTCGGGCCATAAAGTCGGTCACCGCTCGGGGTGTATAGAACTCGCCGGCGTTACCTGCGGACTGCAAGTCTTTAAGGATGGTCTCGTAAATTTCGCCGAAAGCGTGGCGCTCTTTGTACTCGGTAAAGTCAACCGCCTCGTCAATCTCATTGACGACCTGACGAAGCAGGATGCCATCTTTCATATAGTTGTTAGCGTCAGTAAAGGCTGCCTTAACGACAACGTGGCACAAGGGTGCCCCAGGTGCAAGCTCTAAGCTCTCGAGAGTCTTGAAGAGATCGTTGTTCACAAAATCGAGGAGCTCATCACCGGTAAGCGCGTTGCCATCCTTCGCGTCATGCGCCCAGCTGTGCCAGCGCAGGCGCTCGGGGATGATAGACCGATAGGAGTCGTCGTGAAACTCCCACTCCTGTTCCTTGGCATCGTAAATCTTGAGGAAGAAAAGCCAGGTCATCTGCTCGATGCGCTGCGCATCGCCATTGATGCCAGCGTCTTTACGCATGATGTTCTGCAGGGTCTTTACAAGAGATCCCAGTGCCATTTGTTATCGTTACCTTTCTCTACGCGATATAGAGCTCGTCCTCGAGCATCTGCGCTGCCTGAATGTACTGTTGTTTGCCGCCGAATGCGGCAACGATCTTCATTGGGCTGCCAAACCGACGGAATTCCTCAAGGTCAAGGACATGGGTATCGTCCAAGTCTACGAGGTTCGACGTCGCATATTTGTCGAGAAGTGCTTCAAGGACCTCACGCGCGACGCCGGCATACTCATAAAGCACACCCTTCTTCTTGACGCTATTGGCTCTCTCACTGCGCGTAAGAGGTCTCTGGTCGTAAGCAATATGGCAGATCAGGTCAAAGTCGCTCATTTGCTCTTGCCCAGCCTCGAGCCGCAGCTCATCCAGAAATACGCCACGAGCGCGCAGCTCATCGATAATCGCTTGTTTCTTATGTTCAGAGTTCCACGCCGCCAGGAAGTGGTCAAGAGTGTCGTATTCGCCAAGAATATTTTTCCGCGTATAGTCCTTAAGGCTCTCAGTTACAAGAAGACCATCGGAAGAGTAGTACTGCACCATCTCCGACACTACATAGACGTCGGCCCCATGAACGTGATATTTCACATGGGAGGACGGATCGTCCGGCGGTAACACGGGTTGGTCTACGATCGGAGGCGGAGGCGAGACGGGGCAGCCGCCATTGCCACCGGAATCCGGGTCCGCAATGGGGTCACCCGGATTGGGCTCAAACACAACAACAGGCTCGCCATCGAACTCGGGATCAGCGAACAAGCGAGACGCATCGCGAAAATCGAGGATAGTAAAGTAGAGCTTGCCATAGTCCTCGCAAATACGGGTGCCGCGACCAATAATCTGTTTGAACTCCGTCATCCCATGTTCGCCAAACTTGTTGTCAAGCACGACCACCTTGCATGTCTTGCAATTAACACCGGTGGTGAGAAGCTTTGAGGTCGTAACAATGGTCGGGTATTTCTCATCCGGGTCGATGAAGTTGTCGAGCTGAGCCTTACCCTCCCTGTCGTCACCCGTAATCTTCATGATGTAGGTGGGGTGATCTCTTACGATATCGGCGTTCTCGTTTACAAGGGCACGTCGCATATTTTCGGCATGCTCGATGTCAACGCAAAAGACTATGGTCTTGGAGTAACGATCCGTCTCCTTTAGAAATTGAGTTATCCGCTTGGCAACTTCCTCGTAGCGCTCTTTGATGACAATCTCGCTGTCGAAGTCTTGCTTCTCGAAAACACGTTTGGGCAGAACTTCACCGCGATCATCTACGGTGCCTTCCTCAGTACGGTATCCGTAAATGTCGACGTTTAGCTTAGGGCGAATAACTTTATACGGGGCAAGAAAGCCATCCTCGATACCCTGTTTAAGGGAGTAGGTATAGACAGGTTCGCCGAAGTAGGTAATGTTTGAAACCTCTTCAGTCTCCTTTGGCGTGGCCGTCATTCCGATTTGAATTGCACAATTGAAATACTCGAGCACCTTACGCCATGTCGAGTCCGCCGCGGCGCTTCCGCGATGGCACTCGTCGACGATAATCAAATCGAAGAATTCCGAGTCGAACTCGCGGAATATTTCTTCACCGTTTTCTCCAACAAGCTGTTGGTAGAGCGAGAAATAGACCTCGTAAGCAGAATCGAGCTTTCGACCTACGACCTTGGTTGTAACCCTCTTGAGGGGTTTGAAATCGCCGTCTATGGTCTGATCGACGAGAATATTGCGGTCCGCCAGATAGAGAACCTTACGAACCTCGGTAGTCTGTCGCAAGCGATGAACGATTTGAAAAGCCGTAAAAGTCTTTCCCGTTCCCGTTGCCATAACGAGCAAGATGCGATTCTTACCTCGCGCAATAGCTTCAAGCGTACGATTGATAGCGATGCACTGATAGTAGCGAGGATGATTGCCACCGTGCTCCTGGTAATACGGAGCGGTCACAATCTCCTGACTATACGGATGCTCAAGCCCCTTAGCTTTTGAGTATCGTGCCCAGAGCTCCGCCGGAGTGGGGAACTCGTTCATGACGAGAGCGCGCTCTTTCCCGGTAAGAAAATCGTGCTCAACAAAACCCTTGGCTCTGTTAGACCAGGATTGACATTCAACCCAATCGTCTTT
>CABUMZ010000033.1 GCA_902492825.1 uncultured Collinsella sp. | reverse complement strand
GGTCGCTGCCCGCCGTATTTGCAAAAGCGTCCCTTTCCTTTGCAGAAACGTCCACGCCTGGCTCGATTGTGAGCCATGGCTAACACATCAATGATAAGTTCATTACGGTTAACTCTCAAGCCGTTGGAAAGGAATCTCATGGCAAAGGGGTCAAAAAGGGAAGGCGGCGGTATCGGCGAGCTGCTTGCATATGCCGGCGACCGCAAATTCCTAACGTATTTGGGCATGGCTCTCTCGGCGCTCTCGCAGCTGCTGAGCTTTGGCCCGTACGTGTGCATTTGGCTTGTCGCGCGCGATCTGATCGCCGTGGCGCCTAACTGGAGCGAAGCCTGCGGCATCGCGACGTATGGCTGGTGGGCCGTGGGGTTTGCGCTGGCAAGCATCGTGGTCTATTTCGTGGGGCTCATGTGCACGCACCTGTCTGCGTTTCGCTGCGCGTCCAATATTCGCAAGACTACGAGCGAGCACCTGCTTAAGCTGCCGCTTGGCTACTTTGACACACACGCCACCGGTGAGCTGCGCCGTATCGTAGACGGATGCGCCGCCTCCACCGAGACCCTGCTCGCGCACATGCTACCCGATATCGTCGGCGCCACCGCCATGGTCGCAGGTCTGCTCGTGCTGCTTTTCGCCCTCGATTGGCGCTTGGGCGCGGCATGCCTTATCTCGGTCGCCGTTTCGCTTGGCGCCATGGCCACCATGATGAGCGGCAAGGGCGCCGAGTTCATGAAGGCCTACATGGGCGCGCTGGTCAAGATGAACAAGACCGGTACCGAATACGTACGCGGCATTCCCGTGGTCAAGGTGTTTCAGCAGACGGTCTATTCCTTTAAGGCGTTCCACGACGCGATCGCCGAATACGCCGACATGGCACAAAGCTATGCGGGCACGTTTTGCCGAGGTCCGCAGGTACTCAACCTTACCGCGCTCAATGGTCTTGTGACATTCCTGTTGCCCGTGGCGTTGCTGTTGGCGCCGGGCGAGACGGACTTCGCGCATTTTATGGCAAACTTCACGTTTTACGCGATCTTTTCGGCCGTGGTACCGACGGCCATGACCAAGCTCATGTTTGTGGGCGAGGCCTCTCAGATGAGTGCCGATTCGCTGGCTCGCATTCGAAGCGTCATGGATTCCAAGCAGCTCTCCGTGCCCGCGCAACCCAAGCACCCTGCCGGTGGCGACGTGCGATTTGAGGACGTGAGCTTTACGTACGAGGGTGCCGAAGCACCTGCCGTTAGCCATGTAAGTTTCAGCGTTCCCGCTGGTAGTGCCCTTGCGCTTGTGGGCCCTTCGGGCGGCGGCAAGTCAACCTGCGCAAGCCTGATTCCTCGTTTTTGGGATGTCTCTTCGGGTCGAGTGCTCGTAGGCGGTGTGGACGTTCGCGATATGGATCCGCACGAGCTTATGGACCAGGTCGCCTTCGTGTTCCAGACCAACCAGCTGTTCCGGCAAACACTTGCCGATAACGTGCGTGCCTCCAAGCCCACGGCCACTGACGACGAAGTGCGTGCGGCCCTCTCCGCAGCTCAGTGCGACGACATTGTGGCCAAGCTCCCGCAGGGTATTAACACCATGCTCGGTGCTGGAGGGGCATATCTTTCGGGCGGCGAGGTGCAGCGCGTGGCACTCGCCCGCGCGATCCTTAAAGACGCACCTATCGTGGTGCTCGATGAGGCCACGGCGTTTGCCGACCCCGAGAACGAGGCGCTCATCCAGCGTGCCTTTAGCAAACTGGCGGCGGGTCGCACAGTCATTATGATCGCGCACCGGCTTTCGACCGTGGTGGGGGCCGACAAGATCGTGGTGCTCAACCAAGGTAGCGTGCAGGAGACTGGCACCCATGCCGAGCTGCTGTCCCAAAACGGTCTATACGCCAAGATGTGGGCCGAATACGAACAGGCCGCGAGCTGGAAGATCACTGCTGCCGCGGATGCCGCCGTCACGAAGGGAGGCGAGGCCTAAATGTTCGCCTCATTCCAAAAGAAGTACTTCCTATCCGATAAAGGCGTCGCCGGCGTAAAACGCGGCATTTTCTGGACCGCGCTCACCAATCTCATTACCATGGCCGGCATGGGCTTATTGTTCCTGGTCATGGCCGGTTTTGTCGAACATCTCGCCACCGGTGCCGACCTGCCGGATGCCCTGCCGATTGTGGGCGGCCTCCTGGTCTTTTTCGTGTTGCTCTTTGCCTCTAACTGGCAGCAGTATTACTACACCTACTGCATCTTTTACGAGGAGTGCGGCAAGCAGCGTATGGAGATTGCCGAGCGCTTGCGCAAACTGCCGCTGTCGTTTTTTGGTCGTCGTGATCTGGCCGATTTAACCGAGACCATCATGGGCGACGTCCAGGCCATGGAGCACGCCTACAGCCACGTGCTGGGAGAGCTTTGGGGTGCCATCATCGCAAGCGCCATTGTGTTCGTGGCGTCGCTGTTCTTTTGCTGGCAGCTGGCGATCGCGGCGTTTTGGAGCGTGCCCGTGGCCTTTGCCGTGCTGTATCTGACACGCGGCCCCATGACCCCGGTGTTCGACCATGTGCGTGCCGAGAAGGTCAAGGTTACCGAGGCGATCCAGGAGACGCTCGACTGCGTGCGCGAGATCCGCGCCACCAACCAGGAGGCTCATTATCTTGAGGGGCTCAACGCCGTGATCGATGCCGAGGAGCGCGAAACCACCAAGGGCGAGCTCGCCAATGGGCTTTTGGTCAACTCCGCCTTTGCCATCCTGCGCCTGGGGATTGCCACCACGTTGGTCACGGGCGCTGCGATGGTCGCCTCTGGCCAGGCCGATTTTTTGATGATGTTTGCCTTCCTGCTTATGGTGAGCCGCATCTATGCGCCCTTTGATCAGGCGCTGATGCTGATGTCCGAGCTGTTTGCCGCCGAGTCGTCGGCCAAGCGCATGCGTTCCATCATGGAAGAGCCCGTGGCGCGGGGCAGCGAGCAGTTTGAGCCCGTAGGCCACGATGTGGTGTTCGATCACGTGGCATTTGGCTATGGTGCGGGCGAGGACGGCCGCGCCGGCGAGAAAGTTCTTACCGATGTGAGCTTTACCGCCAAGGAAGGCGAGGTCACGGCACTGGTCGGTCCTTCGGGCTCCGGTAAGTCCACGGTGAGCCGCCTGGCCGCGCGCTTTTGGGACGCCACCGAAGGCACGGTCACCGTGGGCGGCGTGGATGTTGCGAGCGTGGATCCCGAGGTGTTGCTGCGCGACTACGCCATTGTGTTCCAAGACGTGCTGCTCTTTGACGACACGGTGATGGGAAACATCCGTCTTGGTCGTCGCGATGCCACCGATGAGGAAGTGCTTGCTGCCGCGCGTGCCGCCAACTGCGACGAGTTTGTGAGCCGCATGCCGCAGGGCTATGACACCATGATCGGCGAGAACGGCTCCAAGCTGTCCGGCGGTGAGCGCCAGCGCATCTCTATTGCCCGTGCGCTGCTCAAAGACGCGCCTATCGTGCTGTTGGACGAGGCGACGGCGAGCTTGGATGTGGAGAACGAGACCGTGGTTCAGCAGGCGCTCTCCCGTCTGCTTGCAGGTAAGACGGTTATCGTTATTGCCCACCGTATGCGTACGGTGGAAAATGCCGACAAAATCGTTGTACTCAAGGATGGTGTGGTTGCCGAGCAGGGCACTCCGGCGCAGCTCAAGGCGGCAGGTGGAGAATTCGCCCGCATGGTGGCGCTGCAAAAGGAAGCAACTACCTGGCAGTTGTAAGAAGGGGCAAAGGGACAGTCCCTTTCTCACATTGACAATCGGTTACTCCGCATCGTTAATTTTCAAAAGGTTAGCCATGGCTGACCTAGATAGTTAGATAAAATTGAGATATTTCAAAAGTGTGCTCGAGCAAACTTGTTTACTCGGGTGCTGAGGCACCGTGCCGCGTCCAATGCGGCAAAAGGGAGAGACATCATGAAGAAGTCCACGTTCAACACCCTGCTTGTTGGTGGCGGTTTTCTGCTTGGTACGGCTGGCATCAAGCTGCTCACCAGCGCTCCGGTAAAGAATGCCTGCGTGCAGGGCATTGCGTGCGGCATGCGCATCAAGAATGGCTACCAGGACATGGTCGAGCAGGCCAAGGCCGAGGTCGACGACATGGTTGCCGAGGCTGCTTACATCACCCAGAGCGAGGCCGCCGCGGACAACGCAGTCGAGTAGCACTCCCAGGCACAAACTATGAGATTCTCGATTATCAGCGAGATCCCCGGCAGGACCCGCCTCCAGTTGGCGGGTCCTGTGCCAGAGAGCGATCTCGATGCGCTTCTAAAGCTCAGCGGCGAAATCGATGGTGTGCGTAAAGTGCGCGTCTACGGCCGCATCGGCCAGATGGCGCTCGAATACGACGAGCCGTGCCGCGATGCCGTGCTGGCCGCCGTCGGTGCGCTCGACGCTCAGGCCGTTGCCGACGCAAAGACGGGTTACGTGATGCAGCTTGAGCCACGCAAGCACAAGCTCGTTATGGATCTTGCCACGCTTGTCGGCGCCCACTATGCGCACCGATGGTTTTTGCCCACGCCCCTGCGCGCGGTGTTTGTCGTGGCCGGTTACATGACCTTTTTGCGCGCCGCCCTCCGTGAGCTCGCTCAGCCGCGCCTGACCGTTCCCGTGCTCGACGCTTCGGCCATCGGCATTTCGTTCGTCAAGCGTGATGTCGACACCGCGGGCCAGACGATGTTCCTGCTCAACGTGGGCGAGCTGCTCGAGGACTACACCCGCGCCATGAGCGAAAACGAGCTCATCAACTCGCTGCTCGACGTGCCCGATAAGGCACAAAAGGTCGTCGGTGACACCGAGGTAAGCGTCGCCGCCACCGAGCTTGAGCCCGGCGATCTGGTTGCCGTGCGCACTGGCATGTCCATTTGCATCGACGGTGTTGTCGAGCAGGGGAGCGCCATGGTCAACCAGGCGACCCTGACCGGCGAGCCGCTGGCCGTCGAGCGCAGCGCGGGCGACGACGTGTTCGCCGGAACCGTCGTGGAAGACGGCGGCATCTTGGTGCGCGTGCGCGCCAATACGGCTCAGACCAAGCTCCGCTCAATTGTCTCGCTCGTGCAGACGGCCGACTCGCTCAAGTCCGAGGGCCAGTCGCATATGGAGGACCTTGCCAACAAGATCGTCCCGTGGAACTTCCTGCTCGCGGGCCTGGTTGCGCTTACCACCCGCAGCCTCATCAAGACCTCAGCGGCGCTGATGGTCGACTACTCGTGCGCACTCAAGCTCACGGGTTCCGTCGCCGTCATGACCGCCATGAGCGATGCAGCCAAGATGGGTGTTATGGTCAAGGGCGCTAAGTACTTTGAATCGTTTGCCAAGGCCGACACCATTGTGTTTGATAAGACCGGCACGCTTACCGAGGCGCAGCCGCGTCTTGCCTGTGTGCTCACCACCGATGGTTGGAGCGAGGACGAGGTCCTGCGCCTTTCTGCCTGCCTGGAGGAGCATTTCCCGCATCCGGTGGCGCGTGCCGTGGTCAATGCGGCACGTGAGTGCGGGCTCGAGCACCGCGAGCGCCATGCCGCCGTCGAGTACATCGTGGCGCACGGCATCGCTTCGTCCATCGAAGGGCGTCGCGCCATCATCGGTTCCGCGCACTTTGTATTTGAGGACGAGGGCGCACAGCTCGAGTCCGACATCAAGGAGCGCATCGAGTCCCAGATGCAGGGTCTGTCGCCGCTGTATCTGGCGGTCGACGGCACGGTCGTCGGCGTGCTCGGTATCGAGGACCCGCTCAAACCCGGCGTGCGCGAGGCCATTGCCGACCTGCATACGCTGGGCGTCAAGCACGTGGTCATGCTCACGGGCGATTCCGAGCGCACGGCCGAGCGCATCGCGCGCGAAGCGGGCGTCGACGAGTTTAAGGCCGAACTGCTGCCCGAGGACAAGTACGCCTATGTGGAGCGCATTAAGAGCGAGGGGCGCCATGTTGCCATGGTGGGCGACGGCGTCAACGATTCGCCGGCGCTCGGTTTGGCCGACGTGGGCTTGGCGATGGGTGGCGGAAGCGACATTGCCAAGGAGGTCGCCGATATCATCCTGACCGATACGGATCTTGCCGCGATCGTGCGTTTGCGCCGCATGAGCCAGGGCCTCATTGACCGACTGACGAGCTCCTATTCTAAGGTGATGCTCACCAACTCAGCGCTCTTGGCACTGGGCATTACCGGCGCGATTACCCCGCAGGCGTCGTCACTGCTGCACAACGGCTCGACGATTGCCTACAGCCTGGGCAACGCAAAGGCGTACCTGCGTTAACAGACGTGTTCACCCACGTTATCTGGCCTGCGCCCAGACGGCATCGGTGTCGTCCGGGCGCAGCCCTTTTGCATTTGACCATGTGCTAGCTTCTTTATATAGTGGTGCTAGCAGGGCTAGCAATTGAAGGGAGCGGGTCAACGTGGGTGCTGTTAGCGGCATGGCGCAGGTGAACGTTCGCGTAGATCGCTCGGTTAAAGAGCACGCCGAGGAAGCGCTGCAGCTTTCGGGCAGGTCACTGCCCGAGCTCATCAAAAATGTCGTGGCCAAGGTCGCGCAGGGTGGTGGACAGTGTGAGGAAGTGCTGTCTGCCGTTGATGGCCGGCGGCAGTCCGTCGCGCCCGATACTCCGTTCGCCGCATCATGGGCGGCAGCGGACCAGCTTTACGCGGACCTGGGCATCGCTACCTCGTCCGTATCCGATGCCCGCGATTGGGACGCAATCTATTCCGACGCCATGGATGAGCATTATCGCCAAAAGGGGATGATCCTGTGAGTGGGGCGCCTCTCAAGATCATGGTGGACGCCAACGTATGGGTTGATTCGTTTTGCGCCGACCATGCCGAGTCGATTGCCGCGCGTGCGTTTATTGGGCAGGCGACGGAGGCGGGGCATTGCTGTTCTTTCCGGTGCATATCGCCAAGGACGTACTGTATGTTGTACAGCACGAACTGAAGCGCAGCGTTCTTGCCAGCGGGGGAGCGCTCGGCGAGGCTTCTGCCCGCGCGATTGGCGATGCGGCGCTGGCGTTTGTTCGGAACATGACCGAAAACGCCACGGCCGTGGGTGCAGATGCGTCGGACCTTTGGCTGGCCGACAAATACTTAGCGCTCCATCGCGATTACGAGGACAACTTGGTACTCGCCGCATGCAAACGCGCCCAGGTTGATTACTTGGTGACCAACGATCGAAAACTGCTCGAACATGCCGATCTTGCAGCAAAGACACCTCGTCAAATGATGCCGATTCTTGCTTTGGCCAAACGCGGCGGCACGGCTATCGGTTGACGTGAGCTGTTCGCGGGCCCCTTGGACGACGATGCGCCAAGGGGCCCGCGTCTGCTATTTACAAAAGCTCGGCCTTGATGGTGGGACTTTCTGCGAGCTGCTCGGCTGCCTTTTCGTTGGAGCTGTCGAGTGCTGCCAGACTGCGGTAGACCCACTCGTTGACCTGGGTGTTCTTGACGCCTGCGGTCTGCATAAGGGCGCCTGCCTCGCGGATTGCTGCGAACAGATCGGCCTTGGGACCCGCGAGCTCGACCTCGATACCGTGGTAGGCGGCCACGCCGCGGTTCTCACTCACGTGGTCGATAAAGCCCTCGACGGTCTCAAGCTGCTGGGCGAGAGTTGCATCATCGTCAACGTCCAGCGCGACGAGTGCGTTCGATACCGTGAGGGCGGGATGTCCGCAGGGGACAAAGCCCTCGATGACATCCATAGCTTCGGTAATGGTTGAGCCCAGGCCTGCGAGGGCATTGACGAGTTGCTGCTTGGTATCCATAACGGTCCTTTCGACGGGTCAATTTTGCTTGGCGAAAATATACGTGACGCGATCGGTAGCAAAAGTGCGAAGTGCGGCGCACATTGGGGTCTTCACAGCTCGTGCATAGAACAGCTGTCCGCTTTCAGAACGTGGTAAGATAACACTCCGCAAGCGGGGCTTGCCCCGCATGTTCCTTGAAAAGTCGACGAGTGTTGGGTGCTCGTGCCCAATGCCATCCAGACTTTCCCAACATTCGGGGGCGACTGGTTTCGACACGATAGCTCTGAGAGAGGAAGCAAGCCGAGGTCTCCTCGCCTCGTTAAACAGGGGTACCGTCAAATTGAATTGACAACAACTCTTCTTTTGAGCCTATGGCTCTCGCTGCTTAATTTATAGCGGCGCGTCAACCCGGTGATTTCCCCGACACCGGCGCGACGTCATTTTAGGGGAATGCTCCTGCGCACGTAATCGGTATGGCGCAGGCTAAGACCGAACCGGTTAGGACGCCGCGAGCGTGTCGCTGCGCGCAAAGCGTCCGAGACTAAACCAGCGACTGAGCTTGGAGATGCCAATCAGGGGGCTTTCGTGGACCGGAGTTCGATTCTCCGCGCCTCCACCAATAGTTACAGGCAGGTAGATATTCGTATCTACCTGCCTTTTTATTTCTAGCCCGTACCGCGGAGAATCGAACTCTGTGCAGGGCGCGAGCGTTAAGCAAACGCGAAGCGTTTGTAGCCCGCGGGCGAGGGCGGCGGCAGCCGGCCGAAGCCGGTGCGTATTTGCGAAGCAAATACGCGGATTCTCCGCGCAAAGCCTCAGCCCTATGCAGATGCGATGCCGATCGGACTGCAGCCTGCCATGCCCCGCATCAACGTCGCCCCAGGCGGAAAATCCATCCCAGAATTCCGGTTCAGACTGGGATGCGGTTTCCGGATGACGTTTCAAGCGGAAACTGCATCCCGGAATCGACGCTCGGAATGGGATTCATTTTCCGGAAGACGCCTCAAGCGGAAACTGCATCCCGGAATCCGCGCTCAGAACGGGTCGCGCTTTCCCAATGACGGTCCAAGCGGAAAGCGCATCCCGGAATCCCGCCTCAAACTGGGACGCGCTTTCCGCTTCACCTGCCGCCTCGAAAAACCTGCGCGCCCTCCATTCCAAAACTGGGTAGAAGAAAGCCAAAACGCAATCGCAGGAGGTCAATATGACTGCAGAAGATAAGGCAAAGAATGTCGGCAAGGTCGCGCTCGTCTTGGAGGGTGGCAGTTTTCGTGGGCAGTTTACCGCCGGCGTGCTCGACGTTCTCATGGAGGCCGGTGTCGAAATTCCGGCGGTATATGGCGTATCGGCCGGTGCGCTCAACGGCGTCAACTACAAGTCACACCAGATCGGTCGCGTCAATCGCATCAACCTGACCTTCTGCAATGACAACCGCTACATGGGTGCCGCATCCTTCGCATCCACGGGCTCCATCGTGGGTTACGACTTTATCTTCAACGATATCCAGGACCGCCTGGATCCCTTTGACAACGAGGCGTTCGACGCGAGCCCCATCGAGATGTACGCCGTCGCGACGGACATGCTCTTTGGAACTGCCGCATACCTGCCGGTCAAAAGCGCCGTGCTCGACCTCGACGCCGTGCGTGCCTCGACCTCGTTGCCGCTGGTGACGCCGCCGGTCGAGATTGACGGGCACAAATACGTCGACGGCGGCGTAGCCGATTCGGTTCCTATCGAGCATGTGCTGGAGGAGGCCGGCTTCGAGCGCGCGGTTGTCATTGTCACGCAGGACCGCTTGTACGAGAAAAAGCCCTACGAGTTTATGCCTGCCGCGCGCGCCCGCTATGCCGACTACCCCTACCTGCTCGAGGCTATCGAGACGCGCCACGACCGCTATAACCTCCAGCGCATGCACCTGTGGAAGTATGAGCGCGAGGGCCGCGCGCTGGTCATCGCTCCGCAAAAGCCGGTCGAGGTCGGCCATGTCGAGCATGATCCGGCAAAGCTTTTGGACCTGTATATTCAGGGTCGCCAGGAGGCAAAGCGTTTGCTCGCGGAGATCCAGGAGTTTGTTGAGCGCTAGCGCTGCAACGTCACGGCTCGTGGATGACATGTGCAGAAACTCTGGTCGGAGCCAAAATACCTGTTGACTCGGGCGGCGAGCGGGGTAATATGGACGGGTTACTTGCAGAGCCCCGTGAATCTCTGTAACAACACGTACTGTACATGGAGGAGTCTAAGTGATTTCGAAATCGACTCACTACGCCAA
Organism: uncultured Collinsella sp.; assembly: GCA_902492825.1. Classification (GTDB taxonomy): domain Bacteria; phylum Actinomycetota; class Coriobacteriia; order Coriobacteriales; family Coriobacteriaceae; genus Collinsella. The sequence continues at coordinate 6,243 of CABUMZ010000033.1, read as the reverse complement.
GCAGGGCGAGGTCCAGCGCAACTGGGTTCTCGTCGACGCCGATGGTGCTGTCCTGGGCCGTCTTGCCACCCAGATCGCAATGATCCTGCGCGGTAAGAACAAGCCCCAGTTCACGCCCAACAGCGACTGCGGCGACTTCGTTGTCGTCATCAACGCCGATAAGGTCCAGCTTACCGGTAACAAGGCCGACACGAAGACCTATTATCGCCACAGCGGCTACAACGGCGGCCTCAAGGCTGAGAGCTTCCGCCAGGCTATGGAGAAGCACCCGGAGAAGGTTATCGAGCGCGCCGTTCGCGGTATGCTGCCCAAGACCACCCTCGGCCGTGCCCAGATGACCAAGCTTAAGGTCTACGCTGGTGCCGAGCATCCGCATGCTGCCCAGAACCCCACGAAGATTGAGCTGGAGGCTTAAAGATGGCTGAGAACACCGTTGTCTACCAGGGTACCGGCCGTCGTAAGAACGCCGTCGCCCGCGTCCGTCTCGTCCCCGGCACCGGCAAGGTGACCATCAACAAGCGTGACGCCGAGCAGTATTTCGGCCGTCATCAGCTCGTTGAGAACGCCCTTGCTCCCTTCAAGGTGACCGACACCGCCGGTCAGTTCGACGTTATCGCTCTGTGCGATGGCGGCGGCATCTCCGGTCAGTCCGGCGCTCTGCGCCTGGGCATCGCCCGCGCTCTTCTGAACGCTGGCGACTACCGTGCTGACCTCAAGAAGGCCGGTTTCCTTACGCGCGATGCTCGCGTGGTCGAGCGCAAGAAGTACGGCCTCAAGAAGGCCCGCCGCGCTCCCCAGTTCTCCAAGCGCTAAGGTTTTATCTCCTTACGAGATACAATGTACAAGCGGGGCCTGCCGATTCCTCGGCGGGTCCCGCTTTTCTTTTTCGACTAGGGTGGGCGGTTGTATATCGCCTGCTAGGGAAGGAGCGATCCTATGCCCCAGAACATCTTCGGTACCGATGGCGTCCGTGGCGTCGCCAACGCCGACCTCTCGTGCGACCTCGCGTTTCGCCTGGGCCGCGCGGCGACCAAGTTCCTTGGCCCAGACATCTGCATCGGCCGCGATACGCGTCTTTCGGGCACCATGCTCGAGAGCGCTCTGACTGCCGGCATCATGGCCGAGGGCGGCCGTCCGCACTGCTGCGGCGTCATCCCCACGCCTGCCGTGGCGCTGCTCACCGTCCAGAACGAGCTCGATGGCGGCATCGTCATCTCTGCTTCGCATAATCCGCCGGAGTTCAACGGCATCAAGTTCTTTAGCCGCAAGGGTATGAAGCTTCCCGACGCGGTCGAGGAGGAAATCAGCGCCTGGGTCATGTCCGAGGAAGCCATGGCTGCCGACACGCTGCCGACCGGTGCCGGCGTGGGCCACATCATCAAGATGAAAGACGCCCGCAAGGCATACGTCGACCACGCCATCGATACGCTTGATGGCCTGAGGCTCGATGGCCTGGTCGTTGCCGTCGACTGCGGTCACGGTGCTTCCTGCCAGACTACGCCCGCCGCGCTGCAGCGCCTGGGTGCCACGGTCCATGCCATCAACACCGATTACTGCGGCACCGACATCAATGTCGAGTGCGGCTCTACGCACCTCGAGCCTCTGCGCGAGCTCGTGCTGCGCACCCACGCCGATATCGGCCTGGCCCACGACGGCGACGCCGATCGCGTGCTGTTCGTGGACAGCGAGGGCAACGAGATCGATGGTGACTACATCCTGGCCATCTGCGGCTCCGACCTGGCTGCCCGCGGCAAGCTCGCCAACTCCGAGATCGTCTCGACCGTCATGTGCAACCTGGGCTTCTCCATCGCTATGAAGGAGCAGGGCTTTGAGATGGTCCAGACTGCCGTGGGCGACCGCTATGTTCTTGAGCGTATGCTCGCGGACGGCGCCGTCATCGGCGGCGAACAGTCCGGCCACATCATCTTCCTGGAGCACAACACCACCGGTGACGGCCTGGTGACGGCTCTGCAGCTGCTGGCCGTGCTCAAGCGCACCGGTCGTACCCTTACCGATCTTGCCGGCATCATGAAGAAGTACCCGCAGGTGCTCGTCAACGTTCATTCCGACAACAAGGCTGGTCTGGATGATTGCCAGCCCATCTGGGATGCCGTCGCTGCTGCCGAGAAGGAGCTCAATGGTCGCGGCCGCATCTTGGTGCGCCCGAGCGGTACCGAGCCGCTGGTCCGCGTTATGGCCGAGGCCGAGACGCACGAGCTGACCCAGCGCGTTGTTGACGACATCGTCGAGGTTGTCAAGCGCGAACTTCCCTAATGGTCAAAAACGAGTGCCAAGTGGTAAACTGTTAAGGCTATTTTGGTCGATTGGTATGTCCGAGGGGGAGCATGTTCACTAAAGTCCTAAGGTCTTTTGGTATGCGTGGTCGAGTCCTTACGCTGGATGCTCCCATCTCGGGCGACGTCATTCCGCTTTCCGAGGTAAACGACCAGACATTTGCCACCGGCCTTTTGGGCCAGGGCGTGGCGATTCAGCCTACCGGCACGCGTGTGATTGCACCGGCTGATGCCAAGGTCGAGGCCATTTTTCCTACGGGACACGCTGTTGCGCTTAACACGGTCGATGGCTTGGACGTGCTCATCCACGTTGGTTTGGACACTGTTCGGCTTGAGGGCAAGCACTTTACCGTACATGCGCAAGTGGGTGACATCGTCCACAAGGGCGATGTGCTCATTGAGTTCGATCGCGAGGCAATTGCTGCCGAGGGCTACGATGTGACGGTTCCCATCTTGGTGTGCAACTCTGTTGAGTTCTCGAGCATCAAGGGCTCCGTTGGCGTGCATGTCGAAGAGATGGACCAGCTCATCGTTGCTCGCGAGCGCTAGCAAGTGCGCGTGGCCATTAGCCTACAATTCAAACACGTTTACGGAGGGCGCCCTTGAAAGAGGACGCCCTCCGTGGCAAGATGGGATTTGTCCGAAGCTAAAAGGCTTCGGGTCACCGTGGACGGGCAGGGGCCTCGACGCGGCTAGACACGAGACACATACATTACGCGACCTCGCCCTGGTGGCCGCACACGTTGGTTGCGGCCGACGCGGGCCGCGGGCAAGTGCTTGTAAGGGGAGCCTTGCCTCTCTTGTACGAGAAAGGACGCGTAATGAAGATCATTAAAGCTAAAGACTACGAGGATATGAGCCGCAAGGCCGCCAATATCATCTCGGCGCAGGTTATCCTCAAGCCCGACTGTGTGCTGGGCCTTGCCACCGGCTCCACCCCGATCGGTGCCTACAAGCAGCTCGCTGCTTGGTACGAGAAGGGCGACGTCGACTTTGCCGAGGTCAGCACATGCAACCTGGACGAGTATCGCGGCCTTTCGCACGACGATCCCCAGAGCTATCACTACTTTATGCGTGAGAACTTCTTCGATCACATCAACATCGACCTGAACAACACGCATGTGCCCGACGGTTCCAACCCCGATGCCGCCGCTGCCTGCTCTGAGTACGACAAGATCGTCGCCGCCGCCGGTTACCCGGATCTGCAGCTGCTCGGCATTGGCAACAACGGCCACATCGGTTTCAACGAGCCCGATGACCACTTCTCCAAGGGCACGCACTGCGTCGACCTCACCGAGAGCACCATTCAGGCCAACAGCCGCCTGTTCGACAGCATCGACGACGTTCCCCGTCAGGCCTACACCATGGGTACCCAGACCATCATGTATGCCCGCATGATCCTGGTCGTCGCCAACGGCGAGGCCAAGGCTCAGGCCGTGCATGACATGTGCTACGGTCCGGTTACGCCCGCGTGCCCGGCTTCGATCCTGCAGCTGCACACCAACTGCGTTGTCGTTGCCGACGAGGCCGCCCTTTCGCTCTGCGAGTAGCGCGAATCCTGCACCTCGACATAGCCTTGCCTAAGGCCTCCGCTTTGCGGGGGCCTTTTTGCTATCCCTTTCCGCTCACTTGACCAAAATCTTGCCGCAAGCTTGACGAATGCCGGATGCCCAACAGTTTGATTCATTCCTTACCAGATTCTATGCAAAAATGCCACTAAAAGGTCGTAGACGGTAGCGGGTGCTAGGCGAGTTGAATGACATGGCTGAACCTTGTTCATTTGCGTTACACTGCCGCTTAGATGGGACAAGCTGACAAGCCATTTACCTGCTTAAAGACCGATTAGTCGGGGGATTAATAACAATCGGCCCTCGCTGTACAAAAACTTGCCGCTTGCGTACCAAAAGACAACCTAAAACACAAGGTCGCTCTATTCATAGCGCGGCTTGTATGGTCTTGCGGTTACAGTGTCCATACGGTCGAGTTGAGGAGCGGGCATGGTAAACGATTTGGGCAGTATAGACGACCTCGAGCTGATGCCGCTGGGCGGAGGCTATATGGTGCGACGCGAACGCTTGATGAATGAGCTTATCGCCAAGGGCCGAAAGGCCGGCATCGTGGTTCTTTATGCGCCCGACGGGTTTGGGAAGACCTCGGTGCTGCTGCAGTACACCCATGAGGTTAAATGCGACCCGACGCGAGGCCCCGTGCGGATTATCGAGGCCGATCGCGCCACTGGGCGCGAGGTGTTTATGCAGCTCGAGGTGGTCACCGAAGAACTCAAAGACAAACCGCACTCCCTTATCGCGATTGATAATGTGCCAAACCTCGATCAGCGCGATACCGAAGACCTCATCGACAGGATTCGCGGCCTGCGCGCTATGGGGGTAGGGGTCTTTATCTCCTGCCGTCCTTCAAATCGTCAGCTGATTCATGGGCTGGGCGATTCGGTTAAGATCAATGCGCAGATGCTCAAGGTGCATGCCTATGAGTATTCGGCGTGGGCATCGGCGTTTTCGATCAGCACATCGCTCGACTTTTATCAGCTCACGCAGGGTGTGCCCGAGCTCGTCTCGGCATTGCAGACGGGTCTGTATGGCCAAGGCGACGTAGCCGGTCTGCTCGAAAACGAGATTGTCAACGTATATGGCGCGGCACTTGTCGACCTGGCTTCGCTCGACAATAATGCGCTGTTTTGCGTGGCATGTCTCATGATTTTGATGGGCGAGGGCAATATCGCAGAACTCGAGGCTTGTGGGATGAGGCTGTCGATGGTCGACCAGTCCTACTTTGTACGCGACTACCCGATCTTTGGCTTGGATCCCGCCGAGCGGAGTTTTACGTGTCTGGGCACGGAGGATAACGGACGCTTGCGTTTGCGTAAGTTGGTGGCCGAGGTTCGCCCCGAACTTGTTCCGAGGGCGGCCCGGATTTTGCTTAAGGCGGGCCGATGCGATGCGGCGATGGGCCTGGCGGACGCCTTTTTGGACCGTGATGCGGTCCTTGAACTTGCTGGGCAGTATGGGGTCGATCTTGCTCTGACGGGGCACGGGGCCGATATCTGCCGAGCAGCGCTGGGCACGATCGATGCCGACGATCCGGCTCCAGAGCCAACGCCTGCCGAGGCGCTTGGCGTATATCTGGCAGCGGTCAGCGTGTCCAATACAAAGCTCGCTCGCTATATGGCATCGGTTATCGAGCGCGGGGGCGAACGGGCGGCCTGCGAAATAGACCCTGTTTCATGGAGGGTGGCCCAGACACTGACGGCTGTTTGCTATGGGGACAACGGGCTTGGGCTTCCTACGAACCTGGCCGTGCCAGAAATCGAGACATCCCATACCGCACTCGATATGTTGTCTGCGCATATCGAGGTCAAGCGCTGCCTGACCGAGCGGGGAGATGACGGCGGCGTTCTACAGCAGCTCAAAACGAGCAAGGCCTACGACTGCGAGCTCGACATCGCGGGGATTGTTATACGGGCCGATAGCATGCTGGTGGAGCTCTTTGACGGGTCGTTTACGGGAACCGACGAGCGCGACGACGAGATGACGGTGGTGCGGGAGGCGCTCGACGTACGTGGGCTTAAGGCGATGGCTATCTGGGTGCGCATGGTGTTGGCGGCACGGCGGCTCCTTTCCGGCTTGCCGGTAACCGACGACGCGGCATTCAACGAGCTCGATCGTTTTGCCGTGCGCATGCGCGACAACCAGATTCAGCTGTTTGGCCTGTTGCTAGAAGGCTGGCAGTCGCTGGCAGAGGGACGGCCGGTTAATGCAAAGTTCCGTGCGGTCCAAGTGCTCAAACTTGCCGAGGAGTCGATTGCGTACATGCGCGATAACGCATTGCTGCTGGAGCGCGCGGCATATCTGCGTAACACCTCGATGGTTTCGGTACGCGAGGAAGCGGAGCTGCTCGATATAAGCCAGACGCAGGTTGGTGGCGCAGAAGC
>CABUMZ010000032.1 GCA_902492825.1 uncultured Collinsella sp. | reverse complement strand
CGCCCTGAGAAACCGTGCCGATGTGAAGCAGCGCCGCGAGCGCGCCGCCAAATCCGGCACCCAGGCAGGCCGTCACAAACGGACGAACGAGCGGCAGCGTAACAGCATACATCAGAGGCTCGCCCACACCCAGGATTCCAACGGGAATGGACTCTGCGACGTACTTCTTGAGCTTGGCGTTCTTGGTCTTAAAGTACAGCGCCAAACCGGCACCGACCTGGCCGCCGCCAGCCATCATAAGGATGGGAAGCAGGTAATTGATACCCTTGGTAGCGCCGTCGGGATCGTTGAGCATAGCGTGGATCGGCGTGAGCGCCTGATGCAGGCCGACGGAAACCAGCGGCAAGAAGCCTGCCGACAGGATATAGCCGCCCAGGACGCCCAGCTTCTCGAAGATAAAGGTCAAAACGCTAAAGATGGCAGTCGTCAGCCATGCACCAACCGGCTGGATGACGAGCATCAGAGCAAAGGCGCCGATGATGAGCACCAGCAGCGGGGACAAGAACGTGTCGAGTGCGTTGGGCATAACCTTGCGAATCTGACGCTCCATCCAGGCAAAAAATGCGCCAGCGATGAGAGCCGCGATCATGCCGCCCGCTGCGGGGTTGTACTGCGTATTGGTGAGCGGCAGCAGAATGGCAGTGGCAGGATCAGCCGCGCCAGGCGCAAGCAGGGGCATGGCACTGTTGGCGATGCACATCATGCCGGCGATGCCGCCCAGCGCAGCGGAGCCACCAAACTCACGTGCCGCGTTATAACCCACCAAGATGGGCAGATAGGCGAACAGGGCCCAGCCCATGGAACGAATGCCCTGGTACCACCACTCGCCTGCAAGCGCGCCTGCCGTCGAGACGTTAATGACGTTGCAGATACCGTTGATGAGGCCAGCCGCAATGATGCCGGGAAGCAGGGCGACGAAGACATTGGAAATCTTCTTGAGGAAGGCCTGAACCGGCTTGGACTCGTACTTGGCCTTCTGCGCGGCCTTGTTTGTGGCCGCAGCGTCAACCACGCTCTCGTCGGCAACGCCTTTCGCAAGGCCGGTGAGCTTGGAGAACTCCTCGAGCACCTTATTCACCTTGCCCGGACCCAGCACGATCTGCATCGTGTCGTCCTCGACCAGGCCCATCACGCCGTCGAGTGCCTTAATACCCTCCGTGTCGACGTTGCCCGTGTCTTTGACGGTCACGCGCAGGCGCGTCATGCACGCCGCGTTTGCGAGCACGTTGTCTTTACCGCCCAAAAGGTCCAACAGCTTTTGGGCCAGCTCTTTGTTCGTCATAACTCCTCCTTGTATTGGGTATCTCGTCTGGATGTCATATCAGCTCACGCCGCGCACCTATTGGGCGTCGGCATTGCTCTTCTCATGGCCACTCACCGCAGTACGGACATGGCCGTGCGCCCGTTCAAGAGCTACCGCAGCCTGCTCGGCATCGCAGTCCAACAGCACCGAGACAATAGCGGTTTTTACGTGGCCGCCGGCATCCGCAAGCGCCTGAACAGCGCGCTCGCGCGTGCAGTCGGTCGCTTCCATCACGATGTTCTGGCCGCGCACCACCAACTTCTCGTTCGTCTGCTGCACATCGACCATCAGGTTTTGGTACACCTTGCCAATCTTGACCATGGCACCGGTCGAAATCATGTTGAGAATGAGCTTTTGAACCGTTCCCGCCTTGAGTCTCGTTGAGCCGGTCAGCACCTCGGGACCGGGCACGGGCTCAATGGCAAGATCTGCGCTCTCCCCGATCTTCGACCCTTGGTTGCAGGCAATTGCAAGGGTCTTGCACCCAGTTGCCTTGGCGTACACAAGGCCGCCCACCACATAAGGAGTACGACCGCTTGCCGCCAGGCCAACGACAAGATCCTTGTCCGAGAGTCCACGCTCTCGCAGGTCGTTCGCGCCAAGCTCATCGCTGTCTTCGGCACCTTCGACAGCCTTGATAAACGCCGTCTCGCCTCCGGCAATGAGCCCGACAATCAGATCGGGTGACACGCCAAACGTGGGCGGACACTCCGAAGCGTCGAGTACGCCCAGACGACCGCTGGTGCCTGCGCCCATGTAAAAGACGCGCCCGCCGCGCTCGAGTGTCTCAGCAGCCCAGTCGATTGCTGTGGCAACCTGGGGCAACACTTTCGTGACCGACTGGACGGCACGAAGATCCTCATCGTTCATCGTCGTGACGATTTGCAGCGATGTCATCGTATCGAGGTCCATTGACCTTTGATTACGCTGTTCGGTCGTGAATTTTGTTAAATCGAGCATTTCATTCACCTCATCTTTCCTGTTTCTCGATGTAGTTTTGCTTAATGACATGCGTCGCCCGTTCGTAGTCGCTGGCAACGTAAGCAGCGTACAGGGCATCGACAACCATAAGCTGGGCCATACGCGAAGCCATGGCACCGCTGCGGACCAAGGGTTCACTCGCAGCGACGCCGAGCACGGCATCGGCCATGGCGGCAAGTTTGGATGATCCATCTACTTTGGTAACGGCCACAACGGGACAGTTGTGGCGTTGAGCCTCGGCGGTGCAGTCCAGCACCTCTTGCGTCAAGCCCGAGTAGCTAAAGGCGATTGCCATATCGCCCTCATGCATGTTCTTGGCACATAAGAGCTGATCATGCCAGTCGTCGTACAGATGGCACTCTTTGTCGACACGCATGAGCTTTTGCGCCAGGTCGTGCGCGACCAAACGAGAGGCACCAATACCGAACAGATTGACCGCGCGTGCCCGCTTAAGACGGGCCGCGCATCGCTCCAAGACGGTGTAATCGAGCGTTCGCGCCGTCGCCTCGATCGTGCGCACGTTGCTTTTCATCACCTTCCCCACGATACGTTCGACGCTGTCATCCATGGAGATGTCCTCGAGGGCAACGTCTTTCTTGTCACCTAAGAGCGCCAGCTCGGCAATCAGTTCGCGTTGGAACTCCTTGTAGCCCGCAAAACCCAAACGCTTGCAAAAGCGCAAAATGCTCGAGGGCGAGGAGAACGTGACATCGGCAAGACCGCGGACGGACAGCCCGACCACCTCGTGCGGATGAGCGCTTACATATGCGATGACATTGCGTTCCGCCGGGCTCGCGCTGAGCTCACGCTCGCGAAGCCGCAAAAGCAATCCGTTTGCCATCTCAAACACCTCCGTTGAGAAGAATTAAAGACCAACGAACGATTCGTACCGGATACAAACAGCTTTTGCGGTACATTGTGCCGCATCGTGGCGCACAAAGGGCGAGCGTTCTACCGCTCGCCCCTCAAATCCGACCGCTCGGAAATACGCGCGACACAAAATAATTCAACAAGGTCGCATTATCAGAAACGGGTTTGTTACCGGCTAGCGCCTCGCATGGGCGCCGATCGGCCGAGTCGCATGGCGCACCAACGCCGCCGTCAGCAATACCAACAGCATGGCGATGACATAGCCCGCAGCATCGAATCCTAAATCGATAACGTCGAAATGCCTGCCGGGAACAAAGATCTTATGCACCTGATCGCCAACGGAGCAGGCGGCGCAAAAGAGCAATACGGGCACGCAACGGGAGCATGCGCTCCACGGACGCCTGGAAAAGCAAACCACGACCACCGAGGCGAACAATCCGACGAAGAAAAACTCTACGGTATGGGCAACGCGACGGACGTTCGTGCCCACCCACATGCGAATGGAAGCAAGTCGGCCAGACCGGACATTCGAGGCAGCCGAATCGGTGCCCCCGGTCATTCCGTTCTCCGTCTGGGCTTCACCCGTGGCATCGACAGCCTGAACGCCCGTAGCCTGACCCTCCACCACACGCGCGGTGGACTCGCTCAGCAACGACGTCTCCACCGCATTTTGCTCCGTCAGCACCCAGATGCCCGCCAGCGTTGCAGCGAACAGAACGATCGCGGTCCATCCGATTATTTGTTTTACGCGCGCCAAGGGTCAACCTCCTTTTTTGAATATCAGCGAGTGTAGCCCCAAATGGCATCGTCACCGTATCAAAATTTGAATCGCAACAGGAAGCGACAAAGCGACGCAAAACCCTACCCCGCCTCGCGCATCCAGCGATCGAACGTCCCCACGCACACGCCCAGGCACTTTGCTGCCTGGCTGCGGGTAATATCGCCCGCCTCATAGCTATCGCGCACCAGCTCAAACTGAGGAGGGCATGGCTTGCGAGGTCGACCGAAACGGACCCCTCGCGCCCGCGCCGCTGCAATCCCCTCCGCCTGGCGCCGATGGATATTCTCGCGCTCCACCTGCGCCACGTAGCTCAGCAGCTGCAGCACAATATCGGCAATCAGGGTGTTGGTCACATCCGGCGCGCCGCTGGCCCTGGCGCGCGTGTCAAGCAATGGCATATCCAACACCACAATGGCAACCCCGAGCACCTTGGTAATGCGTCGCCATTCCTCAAGAATCTCGGAGTAATTACGGCCAAGTCGGTCGATAGAAAGCACCACCAGCACGTCCCCGTCTCCCAGGACGTGCAGCAGCTCGCGATAACGCGGTCGATCGAAGTCCTTGCCGCTCGCATGGTCGGCATAAATATTCGCCGAGCCCACGCCATAGGCGCCCAGCGCATCCAGCTGCCGATTAAGATTCTGATCGCGCGAACTCACCCGCGCATAACCGTACACCGTCGCCATCTCATCCCCGCTTTCTTGTAAACCTGCCAAAAAGGGACAGGTTTATTTTGGTAGGTTTTACCTCTCAAATAGCAGGTAAGCGGGCGGCCGAGCAGACGGCAAGGTAGCCACGATTCAAATGCGAAGGGCGGTCCCGAAAGGCCGCCCTCCGCTCTCTCGCCACGAGTCGGGATTTAGCTAATGGATAAGCTTAAAGTCCAAGTGCCCACGCGTGGTATTGACGCGCGAGACCTCGATAATCACGCGCTGCCCCAGCTCGTAACGGGTGCCCGTGTCGGCACCTGTGAGCGTTAGCGCGTCCTCGTCGAACTCGAACCACTCGTTGCCCAGGCTCTTAATTGAAACCAGGCCCTCGACCTGTGTTAGGTCCAAGCGCACAAAGAGGCCCATGCTGCTAACCCACGAGACGGTTCCGGCATAGCGCTCACCCAGACGGTCCTCATAGTACTGGGCAATCTTGATCTTTTGCGTCGCATGGCTGGCGGCATCTGCCGCGCGCTCGGCATCGCTACATGCGCGGCAGATCTGCGGCAGAATGCGCGGCAGCGACTCGCGCCCCTTACCGATCAGCCGCGGCGTACGGACCAAGGCGTCCTTGCCGCCGAGCTGCTCATAGGCCAACTGCAGTTTGAGCACGCGGTGCACCACCAGATCGGGGTAGCGGCGGATGGGACTCGTAAAGTGACAGTAGCACGGCGCGGCGAGCGCAAAGTGGCCCTCGTTGCGCGGCTTGTACAGCGCGCGCTGCATACTGCGCAGAAGCAGCGTGTTGACGAGCGGTGCGTTGGCCGTACCGGCGGCAGCATCAACTGCAGCCTGCAGCTCATCGGGGCTCCCCAGGGCAATACCGGCAGCACGGCGATCGTCGATGATGCCTAGCTGCGCCAGCGCAACGGCAGCACCGTGCAGGCTATCGGGGCTCGGATCCTCATGCACACGATAGCAGGCCTCGATATCACGGTCTGCCAGCCACTCTGCAACGCACTCGTTGGCGAGCAGCATGGCTTCCTCGATAAGCGACGTGGCACACGAACGCTCACGCGCCACAATCTGCACGGGCACTCCGTCCTCATCCAATAGAGCGCGAATCTCGGCTGTGTCAAAATCGACTGAGCCGCGGGCGCGACGAATACGACGGCGAAGTTCGGCGAGTTCGTTAGCGGCGACAAGGAAATCGCCGAGGTCGATGTTGTAGCCGCGGGCGGCCTCCTCGCACGCAAGACCGCGCTCAAGCGCTTCCTCGCGCGAGGTCTCGGCAGCCGCAACATCCTCGGCTGCACCCTCCAGCACCGAATACTCAACCGCGCCGGCACGCACCAGCAGCGCCTCGGCGCCGTCATAGTCCATACGCACACGCGAGCGAATCACGCTGGGATACGGATCGTAATGCCGCACGCGACCCTGCGCATCGAGCTCGATATCGACGGTAAACGCAAGACGGTCCTCGTCAGGGCGAAGCGAGCACAGGTCACAGGACAGGCGTTCGGGCAGCATGGGAAGCACGCGATCGGCCAGATACACCGATGTCGTACGATGGCGAGCCTCAAGATCGATATGCCCGTCCCAAGCCACATAGTGTGAAACGTCGGCGATATGCACACCCAGCTTGTAGCCACCCTCGGGCGTGCGCTCCAGCGAAATGGCATCGTCAAAGTCGCGCGCGTCGACCGGGTCGATCGTGACGACAAAGCGGTCGCGCAGATCGCGGCGGAGCGGGTCCTTAAGCGCCGCGGACACATCGAGCGAAAGCCCCTCGGCCTCGTCCAGCGCGGCCTCGGGATAGCTATCGGTATAGCCGTAACGCGCCATCACATATTGAACGCCCAAATCGGGCGCGTCATCTCCGCCAATGCGGCGTTCGATCGTCACGGTACCCGATTCCAGGCGCGTCGGGTAGGTCAAAATGCGCGCGACAACGGCATCACCCGGGTGGACACCCAGACGATCCGCCGAGGTATCCTCGGGCAGAATGAAGAAGTCGGCCTTCAGACGCGAATCGAGCGGCTCGATCACACCGAGCGGACCGGCGGTCTGGTACGTGCCCACCACGCTTATGGCTGCACGCTCAACCACGCTTTCGATCACGGCGCGCCGCTCACCGTGCGGGCTGTTCTTAATGCTCACGGCAACGGTATCGCCATCCATGATCTCGCGCTTACCGCGGCCCATGACCTTGTAGTCGCCGTTTTCGGTTACAACGTAGGCGCTATGCTCATGGAGCTGCACGCGCCCGGTCAGGCTCGGACGGCGTTCGCTGCGCACCGGCCCGCGCTGATTGCGAGCTCCACGCTTATGCTTGTTATTGCGCCCCATGGCGCCTCCTAACTATCGATTGAGAACTCCAAAGAGTCTACCCAAATGATTCGCTTTCCTGCCGTCCCCTAGGGATCAAAAAACGGGCCGCCCCATAAGAGACGACCCGTTGGAAGGGATGAATTCCAAGCATGCCTACACGCGCAGGTAGCGGCGCATGGCGATGGCAGAACCAAAGAGACCGATAATCACGCCGACCAGAATCAGCGCAGCATAGGTCACCAGGTAGTACTGCATTGGCAGGGCAAACGACATCCAGCCGATGCTCTCCTGCAGACGCGGGATCATCAGATTGCGCAGCAGCTCCAGAACGCCGATGGAAAGCAGCGAGCCCAAAATGGCCTGCAGCACGCCCTCGGTGATAAACGGGCCACGAATGAAGCCGTTGCTGGCGCCGACCAGACGCATAATCGCAATCTCACGACGACGCGCCGTGATGGACAGGCGAATCGTGTTGTTGATGAAGATGAATGCGATAAAGGTCAGAAGACCAACGAGCACCACGGCGGCGATGCGGATGTAGTTGGTCACCTGGAACAGGCGGCTCACTTCCTCCTGGCCGTACAGCACGCTCGCGTTGACGTCGCCGTCATCCGCGATCTTCTGGAAATCGGCATCCTTCTTGAGCTTCTTTGCCGTGCTCTCGACCTTGGACGGATCGTCCATCTCAATAGCGAAGGAAGCCGGCAGCGGGTTCTGGCCATCGAGCGCGCTCATGGTGGCGTCGGCGTTGCCCGACATCTTGCTCGTATACTCGGCCAGCGCGTCGTCCTTGTCCTTATAGGTCACGGACTTGACGTTATTCCACGTCTTAAGCTCGGCCTCAAAAGCCTGAACATCGGCCTGATCGGCGTCATCACTAATGAACGCGTTGATGACAACCTGATCCTCGACGGTGCCGATCACGGAGTTCAGCATCGCGGAACCCATAATGAACAGGCCGATGATAAACAGCGAAAGGAAGATCGTGATGACGGCGCCGAGCGAGGTAGTCCAGTTACGGAAGAAGTGGCTGATTGCCTCTTTGAAGGAGTAGCCCACGTTAGTTGGTGCCATAGTTGCCGTAACCTCCCCTCTCCTGGTCGCGGATAACGTGGCCGCCCTCAAGGGCGATCACGCGACGGTGCATGCTATCGACCATCTCGCGGTCGTGCGTGGCGACGATCACGGTGGTGCCAGTGCGGTTAATACGCTCGAGCAGCTTCATGATGCCCAGCGAGATCGCCGGGTCGAGGTTGCCCGTCGGCTCGTCGCAGATCAGCAGCGGCGGACGGTTGACCATAGCGCGGGCGACGGCAACGCGCTGCTGCTCGCCACCGGAAAGCTGGTCGGGCAGCGAGTCCATCTGATCGGCCAGGCCGACCAGACGCAGCACCTCGGGCACCTGGCTGCGAATGACGCCCTTGGGCTTGCCGATGCACTGCAGGGCAAACGCCACGTTTTCGTAGGCGGTTTTTTGCGGCAGAAGCTTAAAGTCCTGGAACACGGCGCCAATCTGGCGGCGCAGGAACGGAACCTTGCGGTTCTTGATCTTCATGAGGTCCTGACCGGCAACCAGGATGCGACCGCTCGTCGGCTTGACGTCGCGGTTGAGCGTAGACAGCAGCGTGGTCTTACCCGAGCCGGAGTGACCGACCAGGAAGACGAACTCGCCCGGATAGATCTCGATGTTGATGTCGTCGAGTGCAGGCTTGTTGGGCTGTGCCGGATAGATCTTGGTGACATGCTCCATAAGGATGACGGGCTCGACACCGGCCTGCTTGGCCATCTTCTTGCGGCTGGCCTGCGGATCGATGGGCGCAAACACCGACGTAAAATCGGGGTTGTTGAGCGCGTTATCGAGGCTTGCGACCTCGGCTGCCTGATCGCTCTCGACCACCGGGGCAGCAGGCTGCGTGGGGTCGGGAATAGCGGCAAAGAGACCGGACTGCGCAGGCTGAGGAGCCGGCGTCGCAGGGGCCAAGGGGTCGGGAATGCCGGCCATGGTAGGCTGCGGCGTGGCGGCACCAGCCTGGGGCTGCTCCACGCGAGCGGTCACGGCCTGAACGGGCTCAAAACCCACCGTGCCGGAAAGCGCGACATCGCTGGTTGGATTGTAGGCAAAGGGATCGGATGCCGGCTGTGCCTGATCTGCCGGCTGAGCGGGGGCCTGAGCAACAGGCTGGCCCTCTGAATCCGGAGTGGCGAAACGACTGCCCTGGACGCCTGCCTGCGTCTTGGGGGCATCATCGCCCGCACCGGAGGGACGGAAGTGGTTACCCACTGGTGCTCCTTATCGTCGTGCGTTTAAACTACATGAGCGCTTTGTATTTTAGCAGTATTAGCTTTGCTGCACATAAGAAGCATGGCGTGCTTAGGGATCCCGTCGGCCGGGCACAGGGCTACTCTCCAAATCGTCCTCGGACATGTCGGAGCCCCCGCTGCGCGCTTCGCGCGGCTGGGGCTCCTCCGTCCTGCGGAAAAATTTGGAGAGTAGCCCTGTGCCCGGCCTGCGATAACTAAGGGGTCGCTGCGTTTATCTTGGGGTGCTGCATATACAAAGCTGGAAGGGTCTGAATTGCGCTTTGTCGATATATGCCCTTTTCCCTGATGGGACCGTGCTTGAGGGGCGTCTTCATGAGTTGCGGTGAAATAGGGACTGTTTTACCAGTTAAAAGGTCTAATCAGTCCCTATTTCACCGCGACTTCAATTAAGGCTAATTGTTGCGCAACTTGGATTTGGATTATCGCTTTACAGTGACCTCGATTAGAACGCCTATGGTTACGCGGGGGCTGGCATGAATTGTCCTTATTGTGGAACTGAGTTGCGCGATGGTGTTAGGTACTGCACGGCGTGCGGGGTCGCCGTCAATGGCGTCTCTGCTGATTCTGAACTTCGGGTAAAGCCTCGGAACCACGTTGCGGCCGTCCTTGCCTGCATGCTGATAATCGGCATCATCGGCGGTAGCTGTTTGGGTCTTTATCTGCGGCAGATTTTTTCCCACTTTATATCGGCTCATTCGGAGCATGCTATTGTGCTCAACATCTCTGCCGCAGGTTGGGATACCGATAGCGGGGCCTCACGTGTCCCGATACACATTACGGGCAAGACTGTCGACGGGATAACGGTCGACAAGGTTGAGTTCGTCGCCTCCGACGGTTCCGGTATCAGCCTCATTCAAGGTGTGTACACGCTCGAGGCGGCAGGTTCCCCCATTGCCACCGATGGCAAGATTTATCAAATTCCCTGTACGAGCGCGACGCTCGTCCTCGACGATGTCTTTGCCGCAGGCGAAACGATCAATCTCGCCGAGCTCGCTGAGCAGGATTCGATACTCACCTTCTGCCCCATCGATGCCGGCGATATGACCAACGACGAAATCTATGATGCCGCCCTACTCGCCATGGCATATAAAGGCGCCGACGCCCCCGATGTTGCCGCACTGTGCCAAGCGGCAATCGACCGACGTGACGGCACCAGCACAAGCGGGAACGCCTTCGAAAGTTGCGGTGAAATACGGATTAATTGAGCCTTTAAGCTGGTAAAACAGTCCTTATTTCACCGCAACTGAAACAGGGGCGCACTCCAAGAGAGCGCCCCTGCCGGGTTTCCATAGTACTGGCGAAACAGTTTTATAGTTCTGGCGAAGCAGTCCTTGAGATCCGCCTTGCCTTATGCCAAGAACTCCTTGGTGGTCGCCACGATGTTGGCGGCGTCCAGGCCATACTTGTGCAAGAGTTCGGCACCCGGGCCAGACTCACCGAAGGTGTCGTTGACGCCGATCTTCTTGAGCGGCGTCGGGCACTGCTCGCACAGGACGTCGGCGACGGCGCTGCCCAGGCCACCGATCACAGAGTGCTCCTCGACGGTCACGACATGGCCGGTCTTGGTGGCGCTCTTGACGATCAGGTCGGCATCGATGGGCTTGATGGTGTGCATGTTGATGACCTCGGCGTCGATGCCCTCGGCAGCGAGCTGCTCGGCGGCGTCGAGAGCCTCGCCGACCATCAGGCCGCAGGCGATGATGGTCACATCGGCGCCCTCGCGCATGACAATGCCCTTACCCAACTCGAACTTGTAGGTCTCGGGGTCGTTGATAACCGGCGAGGCCAGACGGGCGAAGCGCATGTACACCGGACCGTCGCACTCGTAGGCGGCGCGCGTCACGGCGCGGGCCTCCACATCGTCGGCAGGAACGATAACGGTCATGCCGGGGATGACGCGCATAAGGGCGATATCCTCGCAGCACTGGTGCGTGGCGCCATCCTCGCCCACCGAGATACCGGCATGCGTGGCACCGATCTTAACGTTGAGGTGCGGGTAGCCGATGGAGTTACGGACCTGCTCAAAGGCGCGGCCGGCGGCGAACATGGCAAAGGTGCTCGCGAAGGCAACGCGGCCGGTGGTCGCGATACCGGCAGCGACGCCCATCAGGTTGCTCTCGGCAATGCCCACATCGAAGAAACGATCGGGGCAGGCGGCCTTGAACTTGCCGGTCTGCGTGGCGGCAGCCAGGTCGGCGTCGAGGACCACAAAGTCATCGTGCTCGTTGGCGAGCTCGACGAGGGCCTCGCCGTAGCTTACGCGCGTGGCGATTTTTTTGACGTCTGCCATCCTAGAGCTCCTCTCCGGCGGCCGTGAGCTCTGCCATGGCCTGCTCAAACTGTTCATCATTGGGGGCCTTGCCGTGCCAACCAACCTGGTTCTCCATAAAGGACACGCCCTTGCCCTTCAGGGTCTCGGCGATAATGGCGGTCGGCTGCCCCTTGGTGGCGCGGGCCTCGGCAAAGGCGGCGCGGATCTGGTCGAAGTCGTTGCCGTCGGCGAGCTCCACCACGTGGAACTTAAAGGCGCGGAACTTGTCGGCGAGCGGCATGGGGTCGTTGACCTCCTCGACGGGACCGTCGATCTGAAGGCCGTTGTGGTCGACGATCACGCAGAGGTTATCGAGCTGCTGGTTGCCGGCAAACATGGCGGCCTCCCAGACCTGGCCCTCCTCGCTCTCGCCGTCGCCCAGCAGGGCGTAGGTGCGATAGTCGTCGCCCCAGTGCTTGGCGGCAACCGCCATACCCACGGCGGCAGAGATACCCTGGCCGAGCGAGCCGGTGGACATGTCGACGCCCGGGGTGTCGTTCATGTTGGGATGACCCTGCAGGTGGCTGCCGATATGGCGCAGCGTCTCGAGGTCCTCCTTGGGGAAGAACCCGCGCTCGGCGAGCACGGCGTACAGGCCCGGAGCGCAGTGGCCCTTGGAGAGCACAAAGCGATCGCGGTCGGCCTTGCGGGGATCGGCCGGGTCGACGTTCATTTCCTCAAAGTACAGATAGGTCATGATGTCGGCAGCGCCGAGCGAACCGCCCGGATGGCCGGACTTGGCAGCGTGCACGCCGGTGACGATGCCCTTCCTTACCTCGTTGGCAACCTTTTTGAGCTCTTCGTCGCTCATTGTGCCTTCCTTTCATCCTCATTAGACAAAATGCGCACGGCACGGAAAGGTAATCCCAACACAGCCGCAATGCACGTACGTCATTCATTATGCTGGAAACTGATGGCTTTACCAGAGTTTTTATCATTATTTGAACAATTTAGCAGGCAGAACCGCTGATGAAACGGTTTATCAATGTGAACGTCTTTTGGATGGAACGCGGTCGCCCCTACGCGTTAATGTCCTTAAAGCCCTCGCCGAAGGCTTCCGTAACGTCGGCAACCGTCACAATGGCGCGAGGATCGCGCTCACGCACAATGGTCTTGAGCGTGTTGAGCTCGCGGCGGCTCACGATGACCATAATCACCGGCTTCTCGGCACCCGAATACATGCCAGTCGCCTTAAACTTGGTACAACCACGACCCAGGCCATACATGATATCGGCAGCGATATCAGGGAACTTGTCCGAGATGATGAGTACCATACGGCGTTTGTTGCCACCATCGACCACGGCATCGATCACGTAGCCGCTAATGACCATCGAAAGGCCTGCATATAGCGCGTTTTCGATTGAAAAGACCGGAGCCGACAGCGCGCATACGGCAACATCGATCGCCATGACGGTCGAGCCCACGGGCAGTGAGGTATTACGCGAGATGATTTGGCCAATCGTGTCCGAGCCGCCGGTATTGGCGCCGGCGCGCAACACCATGCCGTAACCGATACCCGTAATAATGCCGCCCCACATAGCGGGAAGCATCAGGTCTGCATGTGCCAGAGGCGCTACAAACGGGGCAAACAGATCGGTAAAGAAGCCCAGCAGCACAAAGCCCGTCGCCGTCTGCACCACGTAGAACATGCCGCCCTCGCGCATAACGACCAGTAACAGCAAGACGTTCATCACGATCGTCTGAATACCAACGGGAAGCGATAGGCCGCGCGATGCGCCGACCGCCTGGATAATGGTGGCAAGGCCCGTAACGCCACCGGCAGCAAGGCCGCTGGGAATCAAAAACAGGTCGGTCGCAATAGCGGCCAGAGCGCACCCCAACATAATCTGGGGCAGGTCATGAAAGAAGTTCATCGATAGAATGCGCTTGATGTCCAGACGATATGCCATGCTACCTCCCTCAAAAAAGCGCACCCAAACGGATGCGCTTCGAACTTCTTGCTGTATTCGATTCTACCGATTCGCCAAACAAAAACCACCCCTGCGCAGGGTTAATTCTGGATACAAAACCACCCTGCTCGGAGGGTTTTATCCATTTCCACATAAACCGGGCGGTTTATGCAGATGGAGTCTCCGCGTCAGCGTTGCCAGTGGCCCAGCGATGGTAGCCAATAACAAACGGGTCCAGGTCGCCATCGTCAAGAACGGCCTCGACATTGCTGGTCTCCACGCCCGAGCGCAGATCCTTGACCATCTGGTACGGGTAGAGCACGTAGCTGCGAATCTGGTTGCCAAAACCGATCGTGGTCTTGGGTCCGCGAATCTCATCCAGGGCCTCAGCGCGCTTTTCGAGCTCAATCTCGTACAGGCGCGCCTTGAGGATCTGCATGCACGCGGCCTTGTTCTGGATCTGGCTGCGCTCGTTTTGGCAGGTCACCACAATGCCGCTGGGAAAATGCGTCACGCGCACGGCGGAGTCGGTGGTGTTGACACCCTGGCCGCCCGGGCCGCTTGCATGGTACACGTCGACGCGAATGTCATCGGGACTAATCTCGATATCGATATCGTCGGGCAGCACGGGGATGACCTCGACGCCAGCGAACGTGGTCTGGCGGCGCTTCTTGTCGTCGGTGGGGCTAATGCGCACCAAGCGGTGGACGCCGGCCTCGGCGCGCAGCATGCCAAATGCGTCCTTGCCCTCGACGGTAAAGGTCGCGCGGTCGATGCCGATAACCTCGGCAGCGGGGCAGTCGTTAATCGTGACCTTCCAGCCGCGACGCTGGCAGTACTTCATGTACATCTTAAAGAGCATGAAGGTCCAGTCCTGGGCCTCCAGGCCACCCTGTCCGGGCTTGATGGTCACAATGGCATCGCCGTGATCGAACTCACCGGTAAACCAGCTCGAAAGCTCAAGTTCATCGATGGCACGGGCCAGGCGCTCAGTCGTGGCTGTAGCCTCCTCGCGAAGGGCGGCGGCGTCGGGGTCATCCCCCATCTCCTCGGCAAGCTCCAGCGCGGCGCGGGCATCGGAAAGCTCGCCGCGCGCGTTGTCCACGGCAGCGATATCTTCCTTGGTGCGCGCGATTTCCTCCATGGTGGCACGGGCGGCGTCGGCGTCATCCCAAAAGCCGGGGGCCACGCTTTTGGCCTCGAGCTCGGACACGCGGGTACGCTTCTCGTCCAGGTGGAGATACGATTCGACTTCACCGAGCCGGTCCGCAAACGCGTCCAGCTCGGCGGGCGTTACCTCTAAAGCCTCAGCCATTAACGATTCCTGCCGTGGCAGTACTTAAACTTCTTGCCGCTACCGCAGGGGCACGGGTCGTTGCGGCCCACGTTGACGTACGGATCGTCGCTCTCGGACTTGCGATAGGTGGTCACCTTGCCACCGTTGTTGACGGCAGCCGGACCACCCTGGACAGCCGTGCGGGCCTGCACCTGTGCCTGCTTGCGCAGTACCGAGTCGCCGTTGTCGCCATCGACCTCGGCAGGACCGGAGAAGCGCGCACCCTCGAGCGCGGGCTCCTCCTTGTGCTCCACGGCACGCGGGGCAGCCTTGATCTCGATGCGCAGAACCGTGCGCAGGTAATCCTCGTACATGGTGTCGACGAGGATCTGGAACGCGCCGTAGGCCTCGGTCTTGTACTCGACCAGCGGGTCGCGCTGGCCAAAGCCGCGCAGGCCGATGCCGGTCTTGAGGTAGTCCATCTCCTGCAGGTAGTTCATCCAGCGGGTATCGATGACGCGCAGCATGACCTGGGTGTTGAGCTCGCGCATCAGGTCCTCGCCCAAGCGCTCGGCCTTCATGTTGTAGCACTTCTCTACGTAAGCCAGGACATCGGCAGCCAGAGCCTCATAATCCTCGTCGGGGAACTTCGGCGTATCGATGTGGCCGGTGAGCTCCACAACCCACTTGCGCAGGCCCTCCAGGTCGCGCTCGCCATCGTGACTGTCCTTGGTGCAGAACTCCTGAACGCAGCGGTACACGGTGTCGTGCATGACCTCGGTGATGTGGTCGGTCAGGTCCTTGCCGTCCAGAATCTTATTGCGCTCAGCGTAGATGACCTGGCGCTGCTTGTTCATGACGTCGTCGTACTCAAGGACGCTCTTGCGCATGGAGAAGTTGATGCTCTCGACCTTGTGCTGGGCGCTCTCGACGGCCTTGGAGATGATCTTGTGCTGGATGGGCATGTCGTCGCCCATGTCGGCCGTGACCATCATCTTGGAGACGCGGTCCATCTTGTCGCCACCGAACAGGCGCATGAGGTCGTCCTCGAGCGACAGGTAGAACTGGGTCTCGCCCGGATCGCCCTGACGGCCGGAGCGGCCGCGCAGCTGGTTGTCGATACGACGGGACTCGTGGCGCTCGGTGCCGATAACGGTCAGGCCGCCGGCGGCAAGCACGCGCTCGCGCTCGGCCTTGCAGGTCTCCTTGGCCTCGGCGTTAAACTGCTCAAGCTGCTCGGGCGTCACGTCCTCCATGGTCAGGCCCTCGTACTCAAGGCGCTCGCGCACCAGCTCGTCGGGGTTGCCGCCCAACAGGATGTCGGTACCACGACCGGCCATGTTGGTAGCGATGGTCACGGCGCCGTAGCGTCCGGCCTGGGCAACGATATGAGCCTCGCGCTCGTGATGTTTAGCGTTGAGGACCTCGTGCGCGATGCCGCGCTTGGTAAGGGCGGCAGACAGCTTCTCGGAGCTCTCGATGGAAACGGTGCCCACCAGGACCGGCTGACCCTTGGCGTGACGCTGCTCGACATCGTCGGCGACGGCGTTGTACTTGGCCTGAATGGTACGGTACACCAGGTCCTCGTGGTCAACACGCTGAACGGGTTTGTTGGAGGGGATGACCTCGACGGGCAGCTTGTAGATCTCGCGGAACTCGGCATCCTCGGTGAGTGCCGTGCCGGTCATGCCGGAGAGCTTGTCATACAGACGGAAGTAGTTCTGCAAGGTGATAGTGGCCAGCGTCTGGTTCTCCTCGCGTACGAGCACGCCCTCTTTGGCCTCGATGGCCTGGTGCAGGCCCTCGGAGTAACGGCGGCCTTCCATAATGCGGCCGGTGAACTCGTCGACGATCTTGACCTCGCCGTTGGTGACCACGTACTGCTTATCACGGTGGAACATGTACTGGGCCTTCAGCGCCTGCTGCAGGTGGTTGACCAGCTGGCCTGAGAGATCGGCATAGATGTCATCGATACCCAGGCGGCGCTCGATCTTCTTAAGACCGCGCTCAGTGGCGGCGATGGTGTGCTTGGCCTCGTCCATGACGTAGTCGCCCGTGGGTTCAACATCCTCGGTGGCGGTAAGCATATCGTGCGACACGT
>CABUMZ010000031.1 GCA_902492825.1 uncultured Collinsella sp. | reverse complement strand
CTGGGGCTGGGCTGTATGCGCCTGCCCACGCTGGAGCCGGGCGGCACCGCCATCAGCGAAAAGATCCGCGCCCTGCTGCTCGACCCCGCCAATACGGCGATGGGCGACACCTGCGAGCTGCTGCTCTACGAGGCCGCGCGTGCCCAGCTGGTGCACGAAGTCATCGCGCCTGCCCTCGCTGCCGGCAAGGTGGTCCTGTGCGACCGTTTCTACGATTCCACGACCTGCTACCAGGCGTTTGCCGATGGCCTCGACCGTCAGATGGTGCGCGATGCCAACAACCTGGCTGTCGCCGGTACGCATCCGGCGCTCACGCTCGTCTATCACATCACGCCCGAGCAGGCGGCGCTGCGCATGGCCGCCCGTGGTGCGGCAGACCGCATGGAGGCCAAGGGCATGGCCTTCCAGGAGCGTGTCTACCAGGGATTTTGCGCAATTGCTGCCGAGGAGCCAGACCGCGTAAAGCTCATCGACGCCACTGCGTCGATCGCAGACGTCTTCACGCAAACGGTCGAGCTGGTTCGCGCGTACGGTCTCGACATTCCCCAAGATGCCGTCGCCGCCGCGCTTGCCCAGGAGGCTGAGTAACATGGCCCCCGCGCAGGCAAGCCTGCTGGCCAAGCTCGACACCCAACAGCGCGTGCGCGACTTTTTGACCAACGCCATCGCAAGCGGCCGCGCATCGCACGCCTACCTGTTCTTGGGCGCGCCCGGCGCCGGTAAGCTTGACGCCGCATGGGCGCTTGCCCAGGCATTCCTGTGCGAGCGGGACGGCTGTGGCTCGTGCGACAGCTGCGTGCGCGTCGCCCGCCATACGCATCCCGACGTGCACTATTACACGCCCGAAAGTGCTACGGGCTACCTCATCGCGCAGACCCGCGAGCTGCTCGACGACGTGCCCCTGGCGCCCATCCGCGCCAAGGCAAAGGTCTACATCATCGACCGTGCCGAGCAGCTGCGCGCCAACACCGCCAACGCGCTGCTCAAAACGCTCGAGGAGCCGCCCGAGGGCGTCATGTTCATCCTGTTGGGTACCTCGGCCGACGTGATGCTGCCCACCATTGTGAGCCGCTGCCAGTGCGTGCCGTTTCGGCTGGTGTCGCCCACTGTGGCCGCGCAGGCCGTGAGCCGCGCGACGGGCCAGGATATCGCGCGTTGTCGCATGGCCGTCGCCGTGGCGGGAAGCCCTACGCGTGGTATCGAGTTCCTCAAGAGCGCCGAGCGCCAGGACGCCCGTCGCCAGATGGTCCGTGCCATCGACTCGCTCATCGCCGCCGACGAGGCCGATGTGCTCAGTCGCGCCAAGTCGCTCATCGTCGCCGTCAAGGCGCCGCTCGCCGAGGTCAAGTCCACGCAGGAAAAGGTGCTCGAGCAAAATGCCGACTACCTGTCGCGTGGAGCATTGAAGCAGCTTGAGGACCGCAACAAGCGCGAACTCAACGCGCGCGAGCGTTCGGGTATCATGGAAGCGCTGGCGAGCGCGCGGACGCTCATGCGCGACGTGCTGCTGACGCTTCAGGATGAGGCGGCAGACGTTGTGAACGAGGACGTGCGCGACACGATCGGGCGGCTTGCCGCGGCGACGAATGTTGCGGGTGCCACCCAGGCGCTCGAGGCGGTTGCCACCGCTGAGCGCAACATCGCCAGAAACGTTACTCCCCAGCTGGCCATCGAGGTCATGCTGTTCGATATCAGGAAGGCACTGAAATGCCGTTAGTCGTACCCGTTAAGTTTACCTACGCCTCGCGCGACCTGTGGTTTGACCCGCAGGATCTGGATATCCTCGAGGCCGATTATGCCATTTGTTCTACCGAGCGCGGAACCGAGATCGGCCTGGTCACGGCCGATCCCTTCGAGGTGCCGCAAGACGAGATCGGTCAGCCGCTCAAGCCCGTGTTGCGCGTAGCGAGCGACATCGACCTGCAGCTTGCCGACGACCTGGCCATCCAGGGTGACGAGGCCATGGTCGACTTCCGCCGCCTGGTCAAGGAGCTCGACCTCGAGATGAAGCCGGTCGGCGTCGAGTATCTGTTTGGCGGCGAGAAGGCTGTGTTCTACTTTGCTGCCGAGGAGCGCGTCGATTTCCGTCAGCTCGTCAAGGACCTGTCCTCGACGCTGCACATTCGCGTCGACATGCGCCAGATCGGTGTGCGTGACGAGACCCGCCTGGTGGGCGGCTATGCCCAGTGCGGCCAGGAGCTCTGCTGCACGCGCTTTGGCGGACAGTTTGAGCCGGTTTCGATCCGCATGGCAAAAGAGCAGGACCTGCCGCTCAACTCGTCCAAGATTAGCGGTGTCTGCGGCCGTCTGATGTGCTGCCTGCGCTATGAGTTCGAGGCGTACAAGGACTTTAAGAGCCGCGCGCCCAAAAAGAAGACGCTTATCGACACGCCGCTTGGCAAGGCGCGCATCCAGGAATATGACACGCCGCGTGAGCAGCTGGTGTTGCGCCTGGAGAACGGCAAAGTCTTTAAGGTCAACCTGGCCGACATGACCTGCTCTGAGGGCTGCAAAAAGAAGGCTGCCGAGCAGGGCTGCAACTGCCGTCCCGACTGCGTGACGCGCGATGTGCTCGAGCGTATCGAGTCGCCCGAGATGCGCTTGGCGCTTATGGAGCTCGACCGCGAGAACGGCGTCGACGTGGGCGATGGCCTGTCGAGCGCCGACCGTCTGGCGGGGACGACGATGCCCAAGCGCCGCCGTCGCGATGCGGACGCCGATACCCGTGCCGGTCAGAGCCAGGGCGAGGGTCGCGGCCGCGGTAAGGGTCGCGGCAAGGCCGAGGCACCCGAGGCTGAGGAGGCTGCCGGTGGACGTCGCCGCCGCAAGCGCTCGGGTTCGGGCGACGCCGGCGAGGCCGCTCCCGCAGGCAAGAATTCCTCCCGCGAGCGCGAGGCTCAGCAGCCTCAGCAGCAAAACCGCGGCGGTGGCATGAATCCCACGCGCCGTCGCCGCCGCCATCTGTCGAGCGAGGAGCGCGAGGACGCCTTCCGCGCCGC
Organism: uncultured Collinsella sp.; assembly: GCA_902492825.1. Classification (GTDB taxonomy): domain Bacteria; phylum Actinomycetota; class Coriobacteriia; order Coriobacteriales; family Coriobacteriaceae; genus Collinsella. The sequence continues at coordinate 13,983 of CABUMZ010000031.1, read as the reverse complement.
AGCCGCTCGCGAAGCCGGTGCCGCCCCCAAGGGTGGTTCGGGTTCCGATACGCCTGCCGACAAGGGTGGCAAGCAGCGCAACGATGACGAGCGCGCCCCGCGTCCGCGTCGTCGCCATTCCTCGGGCACGCAGCAAAAGCCCTCGGTGCCCTCCGTGGCCGATCAGGTCTCGGATGGCGAGGTCAAGGTCACGCGCCGTCGCCCCGGAGATGGCGGAGGCGCGGCTGCCAAGGCCGCGCGCGGCGCTGCTCGCGACGAACGCGAGTCGCGCGAAGATCGTGGTGGCGAGGGTTCGGCCGACCAGGGCCAGAAGCGCCGTCGCCGTCGTCGTTCCCGCAAGCCGCGTCAAGATGGTGGCGAGGGCTCGACCCAAAACTCGTCCGCACCGCAACCGCCCACCGGCGAATAGTGCCCGCAAACGGATTTAACCTGCCTGACCCCAAACGCGTCGGGGTACCATGACGCTGAATCAACAACCCTCCCTGCGACCGAGCGTAGGGAGGGTTGTGTCGTGAAGAGACATTTGGATGTGTTGGGATGCCTGCAAGGTGCTGGCATCCTACCGTTTGCGGACGAATTGTTACCGTTTGCCGAGCAGGCGGCGCACGAGGCGCTTGAGGCGTTGTCGCCCACGCGATGCGCCGGCTGCGAGCGCTCCGGCGCGCTTATTTGCCAAGACTGCCTGGCGGCGCTTGCGCTTATCGACCCGCGGCATAGCTGCATTCGATGCGGTGCCCCGTTTGGAGACTTGCTGTGCACCGAGTGCTCGGTCGAGGGTACGTCCTCGGCGATGGCCGAAGCACTCGACCGGTGCCTGGCATGTGCCGTTTACACGCATCCGCTGCCGCGGATCATTAAAGCGTACAAAGACGCGGGCGAGCGACGCCTGGCGCCGTATCTGGCAGAGCTGCTATACGACACCGCCTTACATGCCCAGGTCGCGGCACCCGAACGCTTAGGCGGTGTGTTGTCCGGCGCCGATGCAGTGGTGTTTGTGCCCGCGACGTCGGCGGCGTTTCGGCGACGCGGCTTCGATCATATGGAAGCCATCGCGCGCCCATTTTGCGAGCTGTCGGGTGTTCCGCTGCTCGACGCTCTCGTTAAGTACGGCCATGGCGACCAGCGTGAACTCGGTCGTGAAGAACGCCGTGAACGCGCCCGAGGCATGTATGAGACCGTTGAGGACGTGCGGGGCCGCCGCCTGCTGCTTATTGACGACGTTATTACCACGGGTGCGACGATGGCAGCGGCTTCGGCGGAACTCAAACGCGCCGGTGCCGCGGCCGTTGATGGCCTCGCTATCGCACGCGTTTGGTAGGGGTGATTCGTGTGGCGGTAAAGATTGAGCGGTGCAACGAGCCGACAGGCGAACAGCTAGCGGCTTCCGCAATCCTAACAGGCGCCTCGGCGCTACGCATGATGCGCGCCGAGCGCCGACAGATGGGCTACATCGGCTGGAAGGACCTTGAGCCCGAGGAGGAGTGCCGCGTGCTGTGTACGTCATCGCCTTCGACCGAGGATATCTATCTTCCCGACCTGGTGCGAATTGGAGCCAAAAGCGGTGAGGTACAAGAAGATCTGTGCTTGCTGGTGGGATCTGCGGCGCAGCGCCGACGCATGCCTGGTGTGGGCTGGTCCGTGTGTTCCGGGTTGCCTGCCGGCTCGATTCTAGAGGTGGAACCGGGGGTGTACAGCCTATCTCCCGAGGCCCTTTGTGTTGCCGTCGCCCGCGAGGTCGGCTGTATCCAGGCGTTTGCTCTGGCCCAGGAACTGTGTTCCAAGATTTCACTGAGCGATCGCGGGAAGTATCTGCCTCCCTACACCTCACCTGTTGCGAATAGACTTGCAAAGGACAAGGACCAACCGGCAGACGTGGGCTACTTTGAAGTCGAGCCGGTGTTGACGCCCGATCGCCTGACAGATTACCTCGCGGCATGCAAGGGGAGTGCGGCCAAACAACTGCGGCGGCTGTGTCCCTATCTGTCGGAAAACCTGCGCTCACCCATGGAGTGCATCATGCTTGCCATGTTTTCGCTTCCGTTTTCCTATGGCGGATTTGCCTGCGGTCCCTTTAAGACCGACTACAAAATCGAGTTCAATGACCGTGCGCAGGCAATCTCGGGGATGCCCCATGCGATTTGCGATGCGTACCAGGAAGCAGCCCGGTTTGACCTTGAATACAACGGTGAGCTGGGCCATTCCTCCCGGAGGGGACGTATCCATGATGAAAAACGCAACACGGGCTTGATTACTATGGGAATTGAGGTCGCGACGGTCAACAACGAAATGCTCTGCGACATGGAAGCGATGGAAGCGCTCGCATGGCGCATCCACCAGCGCATGGGTAAGCGATATCAGAATCGCGTAGAGGCTCGTCGAAAGAGGCAAGATGCTCTGCTGAATACGCTCCGAGCGTGCTTTGGGCTCAAGCCGGCGTAAAACTATGGCTTTATAGGGTGTCTGTTTATATGCCCTGTGCAAAAAACGGCAAATATGAGTACTGTTACTAGATTAGTGGCAGCAAAAACAAAGAAACTTGGGCCGAAAATTTGGATTCATTGAAGAGATAATAAACGAATGTGGAATATCTTGGCGCCAAGCAGGCTGTGCGGAACTCAAAAAGGGCTCGCGGGGCGGAAAAACGCTGCTACTAAATTGGTGACAGTACTCATATTTGCCGTTTTTTGCACACGGCGCCCTGAGGTGGGTGCCCCGGAGCTCCCCGTAGGGGAGCTCCGGGCTTCATGGGGGCACGAATGGTCCGCTCCGACCTGCAAAATCTGTGCTCACGGTGCGAATGACGCCCCTAACCTTAAACTTTAGCTTGAACTTAGCTATAATGCGCTACGTTCCTGCCAGGCTGTGGTTGCGGACGGACGAAATGTCCATCCTAGTCCAAGACAGACGCGGTCAAAGGGATCCACGTAAGCGACCGCGTGCGCGCGGCGCGATCATGGCGCGTCCTAGATGTAAGCCGCACCGTCCGTTCTACTTTCTTTGGGGCAATACCGCCTCGCGGGCGAGCGGGCCAGTCGTGAAGGTGGCTACGGCCTCCCGAGCAAACACCCCGGTGCGCAAGTGTGGGGTCAAATACCAGGTCAGCTGGTGGGAACAACCCGTTATTCCGCGCAACGCACGGATTGTATACGACACAGAAGGCAGGGTAGTGGACATGGTGAGGGGCAGCTTGATGCACGCGGCTCGGTTGGGTGCTGGGACCGCGGCGGTCATTGCCGTATTGGGCTTGAGCGGATGCGCATTCAACCCGCTGTCCACGTTCACGACACCCACGATTGACCAGATCGAGCGCGAGACCGTTACCCCTACGGTGTCGGACGATGCCCTGGTCACTCCCGGTACCCTGACGGTTGCCCTCGATACCTCCGATGCCCCGCAGGCCATGCAGGGCGCCGATGGCAACCTCACGGGCTATGCAGTTGACGCTGCCCGCGCCCTTGCAAGCCGCATGGGCCTTAAGGTTGCCTTCGTCGATGCATCTTCTGCCGATTCCGTGCTTGGTGACAAAAAGGCCGACATCTTCATTGGTGACATCAATTCCACGGATGGTGACATCAGCACGCTTGGTACTTGCCTGTACGACGCTGCGGCAGTGTTCGGAAAGACGAGCGATGGCGAGTCGCTGAGCGTTTCCACCGAAACGCTTAACACCGCTACCCTGGGCGTTCAGACCTCTTCGGCCTCGCAGGAAGCGCTCGCCAAGCAGAGCATCACGGCCAACCAAAAGACCTTCTCCAACATCAACGAGTGCTTTGAGGCGCTCGAGTCCGGCGAGATCGACTACGTGATTTGCGACTCCACGGCCGGCGGCTACCTTGCGCGCCTGATGAGCCAGATCTCTTACGTCGGCGCGCTCGAGACGCCCTCGACGCTCGGCGTCGCGGGCCTCGCGGCCAACGATGAGCTATGCCGTGCCGTGAGCGATGCCCTCGACGGTATCACGGTCGATGGCACGCTCGAGGCGGTCCACTCCGTCTGGTACGGCACGATGCCCTATGACCTCACCACCAAGACGGTCTCGGGCGCCGACGTACAGTCGACCGACACCGGATCCAGCGAGTCCGCATCCTCCGATTCGAACAGCGAGGGTGCAACCTCCGAGGATAAATCGTCCAGCCAGGAGGGCGCTATCACCGACGACGACATTAACAAGCTCAATAGCTAGTTATTGCTAGGGGTGGCGTCTCCTATGCGCTAGGAGAGACGCCTCTTCACGGTTTCAACACGCATTGCCGGGCTTTGCCAACAGGGGAGCCCGGCTTTTTCGTTTCCAGAAAACCAGCAGTTCAAGGACATTTTTTAGGTGCAAAACCAAAGTCGCCGTCGCCCTCCCATAGCGCACTTTGCCACAGAAAAGTGCGAGACTTCGGTATGCGGTATCAAGCAATCGTTATTCGGGTCTTTGGGAATCCGCGTGATTAAATGCACGGCAATGGGTACATAGCCAGTACAGTAAGTCCCCGAGGCAGATTGGAGCCACGTATGGATATCAAGGTTTCTGGACGCAAAACGACGGTAACCGATGCTCTGCGTGCGCATGTGGATGAGAAGATCGGCGAGGCGCTCAAGGCTTTCGATATCGAGCCCATGACGGTCGACGTCGTACTTCGTTATGAGAAGAACCCCTCGAACCCCAACCCGGCAATCGTCGAGGTTACGGTTCGTGCCCGCGGTTCGGTGATTCGCGTTGCCGAGCACGGTGCGGATATGTACGCCGCCATCGACCTCTCCGCCGATAAGGTCACCCGCCAGCTGCGCAAGTTCAAGACCAAGGTCGTGGACAACCGCCAGGGCGGTGCCAGCGCAGCGGATGTCGCGCCGGTCGAGCGTGTCGAGGATCTGGCCGACCTGCTGCTGCCCGAGGAGGAGGACGACCTGCTCGTCCGCGAGAAGGTCATCGATGTCACCCCGATGACTGAGGAGCAGGCGCTGGTGCAGACCGATCTGCTGGGCCACGACTTCTACGTGTTCGAGAACGCGACGACTGGCCTTATCAATGTGGTGTATCACCGTAAGAATGGTGGATATGGCATCATCAAGCCCCGTATCGAAACACTTGACGAGTAAAATACGTTAACTTGCATGAGTTAACGGCGGCCATCCCATGCGGATGGCCGCCTTTTTTACGTAAGGAGTCGCTTTGATGGACAAGGCTGCATCTACCGGCCATTCTGACCGCTGCCGCATCGTCGTCGATACCTGCTGCGACTTTAGCCCCGAGGTCGCCGCGAACCTCGATGTCGATATCCTGGGTTTCCCCTTCATTATCGATGGCGAGGAGCGCACGGACGATATCTGGTCGAGCATGAGCCCTAAGGAGTTCTACGACCGCATGCGCGCCGGCGCCCGCGTGTCCACCTCGGCTGTGTCGCTCGGTCGCTATATCGAGTTCTTTACCGAGTGCGCCAAAGAGGGCACGCCCACGGTCTACCTGTGCTTTACCTCGGCGCTGTCGTCGAGCTACAACTCTGCGTGCCAGGCGGCAGATGCCGTGCGCGCCGAGTATCCCAACTTTGAGCTCTACGTGGTCGACAACGCCCTGCCCTGCGCGACCGGCGCGCTCTTGGCGCTCGAGGCCGTGCGCCAGCGTTCGGCGGGACTGACTGCCAAGCAGCTGGTCGATTGGGCAAACGAGGCAAAGACCTACGTCCACGGCTACTTTACGCTCGAGAGCTTCGACGCACTAGCTGCCGGCGGCCGCATTCCGCCCGCGGCGGCACAGCTCACGGCAAAGCTCGACGTCAAACCCGAGCTGTCCTACGACCTGGCCGGCTCGCTGTCGCTGATCGGCGTCAACCGCGGCCGCAAGAAGGCGCTCAAGTCCATCCTCAAGTCGTTCCGCGAGAACTACGTGCCCGATCGCACCATGCCCATCGCCATCATGACGGCCGATGCCGAGAAGGACGGTGATTGGCTCGAGGCCGCCATCCGCAAGGAGGAAGGCTGCGCCGACGTCACGATCATTCGCAGCTCCGTCGGTCCTACCATCGGCTCGCACGTGGGCCCCGGCATGGTGGCTTGCGCGTTTTGGGGCAAGAACCGTGCCGAGAAAGCCTCGCTTTCCGACCGCATCGCGCGCCGTGTGCGCGGTGAGTAGACAGGCGTTACAACCGCGGGCGCCCCGCAGCTCAAGCGTTGGCACCGAGTATTCAACCTGGTAACAACACCCAACCCAAAAGGAAAGGTTTCATGGCAAACAAGCTCTCCGTCGCATTCATCGGCACCGGAATCATGGGTGCCCCCATCGCCGGCCACATCCTGGACGCCGGCTATCCCGTCACGGTCAACAACCGCACCAAGTCCAAGGCCGCCGCGCTTATCGAGCGCGGCGCCGTTTGGGCCGATACGCCGGCCGAGGCCGTGGCGAACGCCGATGTCGTCTTTACCATGGTGGGCTATCCCTCCGAGGTCGAGGAGCTCTACCTGGCGGGCGACGGCCTGCTTGCGTGCACTAAGCCCGGCGCGGTCTTGATCGACCTCACCACGAGTTCGCCCGAGCTCGCCCGTGACATTGCCGAGGTCGCCCAGGTTTCTGGTCGCATGGCATTTGACTGCCCCGTCACCGGCGGCGAGTCGGGCGCTATTGCCGGTACGCTCACGGCTATCGTGGGCGCTACCGAGAACGACATCGCTCCGGTCCGCGATATCCTTTCCACCTTTGCGGCAACCATCTGCTGCTTCGATGGCGCCGGCAAGGGCCAGGCTGCCAAACTCGCCAACCAGGTGTCGCTGGGCGCCTGCATGGTCGGCATGGCAGACGCCATGGCATTTGCCGAGCTGAGCGGCCTTGACCTGGAGAAGACCCGCCAGATGATCCTGGGCGGTACCGGCAAGTCCGGCGCCATGGAGAGCCTGGCGCCCAAGGCGCTCGACGGCGATTACAAGCCCGGCTTTATGGTCGAGCACTTCATTAAGGACCTGCGCTTGGCGCTCGCTTATGCCGACGACCGCGAGCTCGCGCTGCCCGGCGCCGACGTCGCCTTTACGCTCTATGACATGCTCGACGCCATCGGTGGTGCCAAGCTGGGCACCCAGGCCATCACGGTCCTCTACAAGGAGGAGGCCGACGCCATCGCCGCCGGTCTGGACTGGTCGCAGTATCGTCCCGAGGAGCACGGTGCCCACGAGGAAGGCTGCGGTTGCGGTGGGCATGGCGACGACCACGAGTGCGGTTGTGGCCACGGCCACGATGACGGCCACGAGTGCTGCTGCGGCCACCATCACGAGGAGTAGCGCCCATGAGCTGGACGTTCGTGGTGCTCGCGCTGGTGCTCTTTCTCTTTGCGATCTACATCGGCTTTTTGTGCGGCCAGTGGGCGTGCGAAAAGCGCGTCATCACCAAGCGCGACTACTGGATTGCCAACTTTGCGGGAGCGGCGGCAGTTGTCCTGCTGACCTGGGTGTTCTCGCTGTTCCCGCTGGTGCAGTTTGCGCCGATCGGCTGGCTCGGCGGCTTTATCGCCGGCCTTAAGATGAGCTTTGGCGAGTCCGTCGGTCCGTGGCGCAAGCACGACGAGGTCTTTAACGTCAACAAGGCTCACCGCGCCGCCGCCGACGCGGGCGATGCCGAGGAGCGTCGCCGCGCACGCCGCAATGGCGCCGCCGACCGACAGCTCATCTCGGTCACCGATGACAGCAAGGGTGCTGGCAAGCACGCTAAGAAATAGTAAGAAGAGGTAACTATGGCAGAAAACAAGGAAGAACAGCTCACCGACGAGGAGCTGGCACAGCTTCAGCTGGCAGAGGAGAACGAGAACGCCGTCGACCGTCTGGTCAAGGAGCTCGGCTGCCCCACGCGCCGCATCCGTCAGTTTGCCGCCCGCGTGCTGCACCTGCTTGCCGAGCGCGATCCGCAGCGCGTCGTGCCCTGCGTGCCCGCGCTGATCGAGGCACTCGACCGCCCCGAGGCTCAGACCCGCTGGGAGGCCCTCGATGCCCTGGCGGCGCTTGCCACCACCTGCCCCGAGCAGCTGGGCGATGCCTTTGAGGGCGCCGAGACCGCGCTGTTCGACGAGATTTCCTCCACGCTGCGCTATGCCGCCTTCCGCCTGCTGTGCGTGTGGGGCGCCACGAGCGTCGAGCGTTCGCGCGAGGCTTGGCCCATTCTGGACGAGGCCATCCAGTGCTACCACGGCGACCTCGAGTATCGCGATATGCTCGGTTGCCTGTACGAGTTTGGCCAGGGCGAGATCGACGCCGAGGTCGCCGAGAAGCTTGCGCTGCGCCTTAAGTTCGATGCCGAGAACGGCAAGGGCAGCTATCTCAAGGCCCGTTCGAGCGAGATTTGCGAAATGCTTGTTAAACGGTTTGGCCTGGATCTCTCCAAAAAGAAGAAGCGTGCTAGCGTTAAAAAATCTGAGGCCGCCGAAGACGAGGAGTAACAGATTATGGCGCACGATGTAGTCCTGATTCCCGGTGACGGTATCGGTCCCGAGATTACGCAGGCCATGCGCCGCGTGGTCGAGGCCACCGGTGTCCAGATCAATTGGAACGTCCAAGATGCCGGTGCCGGCGTCATGGACGAGTTTGGCACGCCACTGCCCCAGCACGTGCTCGACGCGGTCGCCGAGACCAAGGTTGCTATCAAGGGCCCCATCACCACACCGGTCGGCACGGGCTTCCGCAGCGTCAACGTGGCCCTGCGCAAGCATTTCGACCTGTACGCCTGCGTGCGTCCCTGCCTGTCGCAGCCGGGCGATGGCTCGCGCTTTCGCGACGTCGACCTGGTTATCGTGCGCGAGAACACCGAGGACCTCTACGCCGGCATCGAGTTCGACGAGGGCGCTGCCGAGGTCGAGGAGCTCTCGCAGCTCGTCGAGCGTTCGGGCCAAAAGACCTTCGCTGCCGATTCCGCGATCTCGATCAAGCCGATCTCCATCGCCAAGAGCCGCCGCATTGTGGAGTATGCCTTTGAGTATGCCTGCCGCTGCGGCCGCAAAAAGGTGACGGCCGTGCACAAGGCCAACATCATGAAGGCGACCGACGGCCTGTTCCTGCGCGTGGCGCGCGAGGTGGCCGCTAACTATCCCGATATCGAGTTCAACGACAAGATCGTCGACGCCACCTGCATGGGTCTGGTCCAGAACCCCAATGACTTCGATGTCCTGGTGCTGCCCAATTTGTACGGCGATATCGTCAGCGACCTGTGCGCTGGCCTGGTGGGTGGCCTGGGTATGGCTCCGGGCTCCAACATCGGTGCCGATTGCGCCATCTTTGAGGCAACGCACGGCTCCGCGCCCGATATCGCGGGCCAGGATATCGCCAACCCCACGGCCGAGATTCTGTCTGCGGCTATGATGCTCGATCACCTGGGCGAGAACGATGCGGCCAATCGTATCCGCGCCGCCGTATCTGCCACGCTCGACGAGGGCGAGCAGGTTACCGGCGACGTACGTCGTGCTCAGACCGGCTCCGTTGAGGGCGCTGTGGGTACGCAGGCCTTTGCCGATGCCGTTATCGAGCACCTGGTCTAAGGTATGCACGCTGCAAACGCCTAAATAGTACTTAAGTGTTTGCGTATAACCTAAGAATCAATACGCCCGGCGTTCTGTCGGGCGTATTCTATTAGGGACTATGTTTCCTAACAAGGAGTAATTGATATGGGTCTGATTCAAAAGAAGGACGAGAAGGACGAGATCGACGGCATCCAGATTATCGAGCGCGGCGAAGGCCCCGACGGTGATGAGGACGAGAAGATCGACCTGGTCGCCGGCACGTCTGCCGAGCACATTGCCGCCGGCACGACGGCCGAGGAGGAGGACGCTCGCCTGGAGGCAAAGATCGCCTCGGACGCCGCCGACGAGAACCTCATTCCCGAGGAGCAGGACGAGGACGACGACTCCGACGTGGACGATCACGCTTGCAAGCACAAGAAGACGATGATCGCCGCCTTCGTGGTTGCAATCGTGATTGCTGCGGTGGTCGGCTTCTTTATTGGCAATGGCGGCTTTGGCGGCAAGGGCGTCGGCTCGGCGACCCTGACCGAGGACCAGCTCGATTCGACCGTGGCGAGCTATAGCTACAACGGCAAGAAAAGCGACATCACCGCGCGCGAGGCCATCGAGAGCCAGTACAGCCTCGATACCGTCAAGGACGACGACGGCAACTACACTGCTCCGTCTGCCGACGTTATCCTGTCCTACGTGCGCAACAAGATTCTGCTGGACGCTGCCGAGGACGAGGGCATTACCGTCTCTTCCAAGGAAATGAAGAAGTATGCCGAGGAGTCCATCGGCACCTCCGACTACAAGACCATGGCCACGCAGTACGGCGTGTCCAAAGACCAGGCCAAGCAGATCGTCCGTCAGTCTGCGACGCTGCAGAAGCTCTACAAGAAGAAGGTGGGCGACAGCTCCGCAAACATGCCGACCGCCCCGACCGAGCCTGCTGACGGCAACGAGGAGGCCGCGAGCAAGGACTACGCCGACTACATCATCAACCTTGCCGGCGATGAGTGGGATAGCTCAAAGGGCACCTGGAAGGACGCCGACAGCACCTATGCCAAGGCGTTCGCCGACGATGCCTTTACGGCCGATAGCGCAACCTATAAGCAGGCCATGACCGCCTATTACACCGCCTACCAGCAGTACTCTTCGCAGGCCTCGAGCGCCAGCTCCAAGTGGACCGAGTATGCTAACGGCCTCTACGCCAAGGCCAACATCAGCATCTACGGCCTGTTTGCGTAAAGTTTGCCTGAGCTTTCGAGCGCGAAGTCGAAATATCTGATTGAGCCCGCTAGAACGCATCGTTCTGGCGGGCTTTTTGCGTTGAGGGCGTGATTGGCGGCTTAATTATGGCTATTCATCTTTAAGTCCAAAAAGGCTATCGGCTTCATCGTCGGATATATATTCCAGTACATCGCCCGGTTGGCAGTCGAGTGCCCGGCATATCGCGTCAAGAGTTGAAAAACGTATGGCAGAAACCTTGCCCGTCTTAATGCGTGACATATTGACCTGGGAGATGCCCACACGTTCCGCAAGCTCTTTGGATGAGATCTTGCGTTCAGCGAGCATGCGGTCAAGCCGCAGAATAATCATGGATTCCCCCTAGAGCAACTCGTCATCTTGTTTTTGCAGGATACACCCGTACTGGAAGATGCTGGCAATCAGGCTAATAATTAGGCCTGCAAAGAGCATAGAGAGGTCGAGATGCTGCCCGCCAAGTGCATCCGTAAAGCTGCCGCCAAATCCTGAGAGTATCAGCCCTGTGACTATGGCACCAAAAAGTTTCACAGCGGCGCCGCCGAAAAGGAACAAATGTCCTACTTGACGTAGTATGCGGATGCATTCGAGGTCAAAGGGCCTGCCCGCCTTTTCAATGGCGGAGAAAAACCTGTATGCGCTTAACGCGATGGCAAGCGCGAGGCATATCATCATGCCGCTCCCTATGGCAGTATGACCGTCGTGCGCGACAAGCATAAGAGGGGTCTGTTCATTGGCGCCGACGAGAGCGAGAATTGGCCCTTCGCTAGCCTCAAGCTCTACGGATTGGAGACAGAACCCTTGGGAGAGGCTAGGCAATATGAGTAGAAGTTCGATTGCAATGACTGCGAGGAGTCCCAGAGCGAGCGCCACGGTGGTGCAGATTGTGGCCCATTTGCAGTAGCGAGTGAGCTTCCTCAGTTTGGCTATTGCCTGTTCACGGTCGATGGCTTCATTCGATTTGGATACGTTCCAGCGGATCATAGCTCCTCCAACCAATGTCTTGGATGATACTTAAATCTTATAACATACTTAACGACAAACGATAAACAATTACAGAATAGAGTAAGTAATGTTTGTAAGACGAATAGCGAGAGCTTATGGCACATTCAGGGAGTGGGAGTTTGGCGCGCGGGGGGGGGATGGACGAGTATTGAAATATCCTGCAACCGCGCAAATGCTTCATCGGGTCTCCCCAATTCATCTAGGAAAACGGCCGTAAACGAATGCAAATAACCGGTGAACGGTCGAAAACTACCGTTCACCGATAATCTCAAAACTGGTTCTAACTGGTATTAAGTCAAAAAGACCAATTCACATATCTTCACAATGACCTGCAATTTTTCTACACGCCATTTTTAGCCGCCCTGCGTTGTTTAGACACAGGAAAAGATCCGATCTTTTGCCAAAACATTTCGAAACGGTTTCAAAACCGCAGGTAGAAGTGTTAACGACCGGTAAACGGTCGATTTATCACCGTGAGCGGTGCAAAAACGTTTTACCGTATGAATCAACGAAAGCGACCTCTTCTGTGGTGATATAGTGACAACAACACGTCACGTGGTTACTACCAGTTTAGAAACCACTGGTCTTCAAAGAACGCTTTCCAAGAAGCTTTAAGGGCGAGCGCCCGCTGGCTTCCGAAAATCATCGGACTCAGATTGTACACACCTTCGGAAGGGAAATTTGAATGGTTGGCTTTATTCTTACCGGTCATGGACAGTTCGCACCCGGCCTTGCAAGCGCTATCGCTATGGTTGCCGGCGACCAGCCTGCTTTTACCGTCGTTCCTTTTGAGGGCGACCAGGCTGCATCCTACGGTGAGGATCTCCGCGCCGCTATTACCGCCATGCGCGAGGAGTGCGATGGCGTGCTCGTCTTTACCGACCTGCTTGGCGGCACCCCGTTTAACCAGTCGATGATGATTGCCCAGGATGTCGACAACGTCGAGGTTCTGACTGGCACCAACCTTCCCATGGTTATTGAGCTTCTGTTCCTCCGCGGCAATGCCACGCTCGCTGAGCTTGGCGAGCAGGCAGTGACCGTTGGCCAGACGGGCATCACCGCCCAGACGGTCGCTTCTGTTGCCGGCTCCGAGGAAGAGGATATCTTCGGCGACGAGGACGGCATCTAATGGCCGATTTCGGAGCCAGCGTCTTGAGCTCCTCGGTCGCCCTTTTAGGCCTGCTTGTCATCATGGGCTTGATTTACACCATCTGGTCGCAAATCAACATGAAGAAGAAGCAGAAGTACTTCAAGGAGCTGCACATCGAGCTCAAGCCGGGTCAGGAGGTTCTTTTCGCCGGCGGTATCTACGGAACCGTAAAAGGCATCGAAGGCGAAAAGGTCCAGATCAAAGTCCGATCCGGAGCCGTCGTAGACGTTTCGCGTTACGCGATTCAGGAGATCAAGTAACTGTCGTCAGCAAATAACGAAAGGAAGCTGATCAACATGGCAGAACCCAACATTCTTCTTACCCGCATCGATAACCGACTGGTTCATGGTCAGGTTGCCACCCAGTGGAACTCCACTCTGGGCTCCAACCTCATCCTCGTCGCCAACGACGACGTGGCGACCAACACCATGCGCCAGAACCTCATGAAGATGGCCGCTCCCGCCGGCGTCGCTACGCGTTTCTTCTCCCTGCAGAAGACCATCGACGTCATCGGCAAGGCGAGCCCGCGCCAGAAGATCTTCATCGTGGCCGAAACACCGGAAGACGTGCTTACGCTCGTCAAGGGCGGTGTGCCTATAAAGAAGGTAAACATCGGCAACATGCACATGTCGGAAGGAAAGCGCCAAGTCGCCACCTCCGTCGCAGTTAACGACGAGGATGTCGCTGCGTTTAAAGAGCTGCAGGAATTGGGGGTGGAGTTGGAGATCAGGCGCGTTCCGAGCACGCCTGTTGAGGATACGAGCAAGCTCTTCTCGTAATCCTCGTGATCCACGTTGTCAGGAGTGAAACCCTGACATTCTGTACGTGAAATCCAAAGTGCGTACATACATTTTGAAAGGAGGAGCAAGATGGAATACTCGATCATCCAGGTCGCTCTGGTCTTCGTCGTCACGTTCATCGCGGCAATCGACCAGTTCAACTTCCTCGAGTCTCTCTATCAGCCCATCGTCACCGGCGCCGTCATCGGTCTTATCCTTGGCGACCTCAACACCGGTCTTCTCGTGGGTGGTACTTATCAGCTCATGACGATCGGCAACATGCCGATCGGAGGCGCTCAGCCGCCTAACGCCGTTATCGGCGGCATCATGG
>CABUMZ010000030.1 GCA_902492825.1 uncultured Collinsella sp. | reverse complement strand
GCTCATAGATGGCAAGCAACGCCGACGCGTCTTCGGGCGTCGCCAGGCGAATCGTCGGCTCGGACATCTCGGTCATACAACCCTTCTCCCCAAAAACAAAGGCCGCCTTGCGCCAAACCCAGCGCAAGGCGGCCCCTCGTCATTACATCAGGCTACAGAACCGCCGCCAACGCGTCGATATCCTCCTGCGTCGTGGCCCAGCTGGTGCAAAAACGCACCACCGTGTGGGTATCGTCGTACTTTTCCCAGTACTCGATCGCCGCATGCTCGCGAATGCGCGCCATGTCCTCGTTGGGCAGAATCACGAACTGCTGGTTGGTCGGCGTCTCCAAGAAGAACTGGTAGCCGCGCTCGTGCAGCACGCGACGCAGCGCCTGAGCGGTCTCAATCGCCTGGCGACCAATCTCAAAATACAGGCCGTCGGTAAAGAGCGCCTCAAACTGCACGCCCGTCAGGCGGCCCTTGGCAAGCAGTGCGCCATGCTGCTTAATACGCGGAATGGGATGCGCCGGGGCGTGCATGCCGCAAAACACCACGGCCTCGCCGCAAAGCGCGCCGCACTTGGTACCGCCGATGTAGAACACGTCGCATAGCTGCGCCAGCTCGGGCAGGATAATGTCGCACTCATCGGCCGCCAGCGCATAGGCCAGGCGGGCCCCATCCACAAACAGCGGAATCTCGCGCTTCTGGCACACTGCGTGAATCGCCGCGAGCTCGGCCTTGGAGTACAGCGTGCCGTACTCGGTCGATAGGCTCACGTACACGGCGCCCGGGAACACCGTGTGCTCGTAGCTCTCGTTTTCATAGAACACCTGGATATAGTTCTCCAGATCCTCGGCGTGCATCTTGCCCTCGTAGCCGGGGATGGTGAGCACCTTGTGACCGCCAAACTCGATGGCCCCCGCCTCGTGGCAGGCGACGTGGCCAGTCTCAGCAGCAACGACGCCCTCGTACGGCGCAAGCAACATGTCGATCACCGTCGCGTTGGCCTGCGTGCCGCCCACCAGAAAAAACACGTCGGCATCGGGGGCCTGACAGGCCTCGCGGATAAGCTGCTTGGCACGCTCGGTGTGCGCATCGGTACCGTAGCCGGGCTGCGGCTCCATATTGGTGTCGACGAGCGCCTGCAGCACTGCCGGATGTGCGCCGTGGGAATAATCGTTGTTAAACGCGAGCATGGCAATCCTCTCTTACCGGGTATCGGCCAGATGATTCAAACGGAGCTATTGTACGCCGTTGGGATAGGCAATGCGTGCGGCAAGGCACTCAAGTGCCAGTACCAGGGCAAAACCACAGCTCACGTCACTCAAAAAGTGCGCTCCGATCACGATGCGCCCAAAGGCGACGAACGCTGCAACAACAACCGCCGCCCAAAAGATCACGCGGCGACGCGAAGGTTTTTCCTTAAAGGCTGCCGCGGGAAGCCCGGCGAGCATAAGGCCGATCGCCGCATGCGCCGTGTGTCCGCTCGCAAACGACTTGAACCCGTCCTTGATCACGCCGGCGGCGATATAGGCCCACTTGTCGGGGTTGCCGATCACCCACCACGGCTGAAAATTGAGCCCCGGCGTGACCTCGATCACGCGCATGCGCGGGCGCGACCATAACGGCTTAACAATGACGTTGAGGATAATGGCCTGAGCGACCCACACGGCCAGCACCATCAACGCCCAGCGCGTAAGCTCGTCGGGCTCGGTCGTGCGCGTGAGGCGGTAGGCAATGAAGTTGGCTGCGATGACCAGCACAAACGTCAGAACCAGCTGAAACGCAATAAGCTTGCCGCCGACGCGCAGCGATCCGATAATCTCGTAGCCGACCAGACCCACGTTGATCAAAACGCCCAGCGCGGCGAGCCACTTGCTCGCCTTGGAATCGGGGCGTGCCGAGCGCACGAGCATGACGCCCGCGATGCTCGCCGTCAGCTCGAACGGCAGCTCACCGGCCGCCTCGACAAAGCGACCGTACATGCTGCCGATGTTGAACAGCGCACTCGAGATTTGATAATCAAAGAAGCTGCCCACGCCCAGACAAAGGCACAGGACAACCGCGATAATGGCGACATCTTTCTTATAGATGTATCCGAACATGCTTTCCTTTCGATGGAACCAGATTGCCCAAATGGGGCGTTTGCAGCGTCGACCCGTTAGTCATCGTCGGACGCACCGAGCTGCTGCAGTAGCATGAGCGCCGCGGCCACGGGGCCGGTGCCGTCGTTGGCGTCGAGGCCGCGACCCAGGCCGCTGCCCGCGCCGGCGCCCGCCTTGTAGGGCACCGACAGCTTGCGGCTCTTGGGAAAGTTCACCGCGCCATAGCGGGTCTTAAGCTCAAAGGCCACCTTCTTGGGCACGTCAACCCCCAGGAAGGTAATGCGTCCACCGCTGAGCGTGACGCTCTCGAGCCCCAGGCGCTCGCCGCGAATACGGATGCGAGCGCGGTTGAACAAGTTGAGCCCCGCCAACGGAAGCTCACCGTGCGCGGCCTCGGTCTCCTCCTGCACCTCGTCGATACTCTCCAGGTCCTCGGCCGCCGCGAGCTTGCGGTACACGAGCACGCGCTGGTCCACCGCCGGCATGTACTCCTCGGACAAGAAGTAGTCGGCCGGCAGGTTGATGCCCACGCTCGCCGCCTCCACGCCGGCATCGTCGTCGCCGCGCGCCTCGGCCACGGCCTGGCCCAGCATCTGCGTAAACAGGTCAAAGCCCACACTCGACAGGTTGCCGTGCTGCTCGGCGCCCATAAGCGAGCCGGCGCCGCGAATCTCCAGGTCGCGCATGGCGATGCGCATGCCGCTGCCCAGGTCCTGGAACTCGGAAAGTGCGGTCAGGCGCGCCGTGGCCTCCTCGGTGAGCGGCAGCTCGCCCGGAAACATAAAGTACGCGTAGGCCTGCGTGGCAGAGCGGCCCACGCGGCCCTTGAGCTGGTAGAGCTGCGCCAGGCCCAGGCGCTGCGAATCCTCGATGATGAGCGTGTTGGCCGTTGCGTTGTCGATGCCGCTCTCCACGATGGTCGTGGCGATGAGCACATCGATCTTTTTGGTCGCGAACTCGATCATCACGTCCTCGACCTCGCGCGGGCTCATCTTGCCGTGCGCCACGCCCACGCGCGCCTCGGGCGCGGCCTCGTGCACGCGCGCCACGGCGTCGTCGATGGTCTTGACGCGGTTGGATACGTAATACACCTGACCGCCGCGGCCCACCTCCAGGCGAATCGCCGCGCTCACCACGTCGGGGTCATACTCCCCCACGTGCACGATCACGGGACGACGCCCGGTCGGCGGTGTGGTGATTAGGCTCATGTCGCGCACGCCGCTCGTGGCCATCTGCATGGTTCGCGGAATCGGCGTTGCCGAAAGCGTAAGCACGTCAATCTGCTCGCGCAGGTTCTTGAGCTGCTCCTTGTGCTGCACGCCAAATCGCTGCTCCTC
The DNA here is from genome assembly GCA_902492825.1 of uncultured Collinsella sp. Lineage (GTDB taxonomy): Bacteria > Actinomycetota > Coriobacteriia > Coriobacteriales > Coriobacteriaceae > Collinsella. The sequence continues at coordinate 14,039 of CABUMZ010000030.1, read as the reverse complement.
GTCGATAATCACCAGGCCCAGGTTCTTGGGGTTCACATCGGCCGAAAGCAGGCGGTGCGTGCCGATGAGCACATCGATCGTGCCCTCGGCAAACGCTTTGAGCGCGCGCTTCTGCTGCGCCGGCGTGCGGAAGCGACTGAGCACCTCGACCTCAAGGCCAAACGGGGCAAAGCGCTCAAAGAAGGTCTCGTAGTGCTGCTGGGCCAGAATGGTTGTGGGGCAGAGCACCATGACCTGACGGCCGGAGTCCACGCACTTAAACGCCGCGCGCAGGGCAACCTCGGTCTTGCCGAAACCCACGTCGCCGCACAGCAGGCGGTCCATAGGCTTGGGCGCCTCCATGTCGGCCTTGATGTCGGCGATAGCCTCCAGCTGGTCACGCGTCTCGTCGTAGGGGAAGCTCTCCTCCATCTTGATCTGCTCGGGCGTATCGGGCGGACAGGCGATACCGGTAATCGACGAGCGGCGTGTATACAGGTCGACCAGGTCAAACGCCAGCTTTTTGGCGTTCTTGCGTGCCTTGTTGGTGGCACGCGTCCAGTCGGCGGTATTGAGCCTGGTCAGGCGCGGCTTGTCGCCGTCGGGGCCAACATAGCGTGTGATGCGGTCGACCTGCTCGAGCGGCACGTAGAGCTTGTCGCCGTCGGCATATTCCAGCAAAAAGTAGTCGCGCTCCTTGCCGCCCACTTCCTGGCGCGCGACCTCGCTAAAGAGCGCGATGCCGTGGGTGGCGTGCACCACGTAGTCGCCCGGCTTAAACGGGAACGTGATCTGCGTAATGTCAACCTTGCGGCGGCTGCGCGCGCGGTTGGCATCCATGCGGGCGTTGAGGTCGGCAATCGAGAACACGGCCAAATTGGCGTCGGGCACCACCACGCCCTGCGGCAGGGCAGCGTCCACAAAGGTCACGCGCCCGCGCGAGATGGTGGGCACGGCGGCGCCGGCGGCAGCCTGCGCGGCGCCCACCTCGAGCGAGCGGGCGTTGAGCGCGTCGACCTTACGCTCGCGAATGGAAACGTGGGCCTCCTGGCGTGCGGCACGATCGGCAGAATCCGCCGCCGCCACGCGCACGCGGTCGCCGATAGCACCGGCATTTTCGGGCGCCGCGGTCAGCGACTCCTCAAAGGTAATGCCCTCGTCGCCAAAGGTGAGCTCCATCGACTCGCGCGCACCGCGGTCGGGAATGGCAAACACGCAGGCGTAGCGCTTGCCCACGACTTCCTGAATGCGCGTCATAAAGCGATTGTCCGAGCCCGCAATGGCCGGCTGCTCAATCTTGAGCTCCGCCGTCACCGCGCCGCCGGCACGAATCAGGCTCACGTAGTTCAGGCGCTGCTGGGCACCAAAATCGAGCTGCTGGGCACGTACATACAGGCCATCCAGCCGGTCAATCCCTGCCTCGCCAGCACGCGCCTCGATATCCTCGTAGGCACGCAGGCAATCGTCGAACAGCGAGCGCGGCTCGGACAGCACCACGAGCGCCTTGCCGCTCACGTGCGCCAGCGGGCTCACGGTCTGGCCGTACATTACCGGCAAAAAGCGGTCGAGCTCGGGTGTAACGATGCGCGCATCCACCATCTCGAGCAATGCGGCCAGCTTGCTGTCGTCCTGGCTGGCGCGATAGAGCGCCACATGCATGTTGTGGACGGCCTCGTCGGTAAGCGCCAGCTCACGGCAGGGGAAGATCTCGATGCTGTCTTCGTTACCGATGGTCTGCCCCGTTGAGCTCACCATGCGACGGATGCGGTCGATCTCGTCGCCAAAGAACTCAATGCGCACGGGCGCTTTTTCCTGCGCGGGAAACACCTCGACGGTGTCGCCGTGCACGCGGAACAGACCGGGCGCGTCGGCGGCGCCGGCATTGGTGTAGCCCATGCCCACTAGGCGCTGCGGCACCTCATCAAAAGGAATCTCCTCGCCCACCGCAAAGGTCGTGGACTCCCAATAGCGGCTCTCGACCGGCGGCACGCAGCGCAGCAGCGCGCGGGCCGAGGCAACCATGATGCAGTTGTCCCCGCGCACGATGCGCCCCAGAGCCTCGCAGCGCTGCGCCACCACGGCATCGTCGGGCGCCTGCTCGCGCCACGGATAGTCCTTGCGCTCGGGAAAACGGCACACGTGCGCCAGGCCCACGTAGGCGGCAAGGCTGCGCGCGGCGCGATCGGCCGCATCCTCGCCACTCACAATGTAGACCGTCGGGCGCGGACGGCGCGCAAACTGAGCGGCCGCCATAAGCGTGCGGCCCGACTGCGACACGGCCAGCGTCACGTCCTCGCCGGCATCGAGTCCGGCCTCGACGGTCTGCAGCGCCTCGGCAGTGTAGAGCTGCGCGGCTATACGGTGAATGAGCATGCTGTTCCTCCGGCATCGCAACGCCAAAAGCCCGCCGGGGCAAGCTCGGCGGGTCGTACGTCAAATACATTGTCTGTCATGGTAGCGCATGGAGAGGACTCCGGCTCAAGGACAAACCCAGCCCCGCAACAAAAACGCCAGATAGAACCGGACTCACCGGCTTCGCCAAAATCTCCCCGTCACGTCGAACGCCGCAACCACGGAAGGTGCCCCAGGAAACGGCTATTCCTCAAAAAAGCTCGCAACGTTCAAGCGGCTCGTCCACTCGCCTATGGTGTTGGCAAAGCCGACGCGTGTGTACACGCCCGCAAAACGGCCGCGATACAGGTACAGGCCTTCCATATTAGATGCGGGTGCAAAACCAAGATCATCCACGAGTCCTTTGGGCGCCTCTCCTCGATGCGGCCCATCGACCAGCGTTCCGCGCAAGCAGGGAGTCTGATACTGCTGAGCATACTCCTGCACAATCGCCCCAGCGGCAGCAGCGCGAGCAAGCACCTGGGACCATTCCCGTTCCGTGGCATCCAAGCCGGCAACAACGCCAACCGCGTTGTAGCCGCCGCACGGCTTGACAATCCATCGGTCCTTTTCGGCAAATCTCGACAACTGGGTGCTTTCGTCCAAAATCTCGGTATAGGGCACATGCTCCCGGACAAACGACTGCTCCTCCGGGCTCAACAAGGACTGCCCGGCCCGAGACCACAAAAACGCAAATACGGTCTTAGTCGCACACGGCCACGTTCTAAATCCCCCGACGATGCATGCGAGCCCTTCTTGGGCAGCCTCAATTAAAGCCGAGCGTCCGTCGCACGACTTATCCCATAACTCGCCGGTCACCGCGCGCCGCCAAACGCAATCAATAGGACCGACGGTATCGCACAGCCGCCTAGCACCGCTCTCGTCTTCGTCAATCCGCAGATCGCGCACATCCGCAAAGCGTGCGACTACACCCCGCCGCCTCATAAGGTCGACAAAATGAGCCGCATCTTCCAAGTCGATGCTTTCCGAATAGTCGACGATTGCCACCGAAGCGGGATACATCTTTGATTGCGGTGCATAAAACCCCTCGTCAACGTGGGCCCCGTCGTCCGATCGCGCACTATCCTCGGTGCGGCGAGGATGGGCCAGTTCCCACTCTGCATAGGTCTCAAACAATGCATCTATCCAGCTACCGCACAAATCGTACTGCCGAAAGCCGGGATGGTCTGATGCAAATTCCTCAAAGGAAGGCGTCATTCGCACTGCTTGACAGACCGCATCGGTCACTACCATTCCGGCACTGCCGTCGGTATTGAGCTCGCAAAACGTATACGAACCGGCATCTTCGTCAAGAAAGATATCGACACGCGCAAGAGGAATCTGGCAATCATAGCCGGCATCCATAGCGCACAGGTCAGCAAAAGCCGGATCCATGCGAAACCACGCGCGCACGGAGGCATCGGAACAAAACGCCCGCGTCACCTTGTCCATAATGCCGTACATGCGCTCGGACGCCTCCTTAAGAAGCGCCGTCATATCCTTGTCGAATATCTTTGGCGTTAAAGCCCAGGGCGCAGGATCTCCGTGGTAGAGCGCATGGGTTTGAGACAAGTATTCGTCGCCTTTGCGACGACCAGGTAGGTCACCTTCGCGCGTGCGCACGATGCGTTCAAAATAATCTTCGAGCTCTCGCGTCTTCAATGTTGCCACGTTGTCCTCCATTGCTTGATTTTTTTGCTCATGCTACGCCAGCGCGCCACGACTTCGGCGCGCTTGAATAGGCTTCTAAATTAGCAACACATTTTTGCATGAGGCGGCAGAAGGCGACATATACTCCTGCTCAAGCGCATGCCCAGCCCCGCAACAAAAACGCCAGACGGGCAAGCCGCCTGGCGCTATCAGAGTGAGCTATACGCCGAGTCTAGTCGTAGACGCCCATTTTAAGCAGCATGAAGGTCGGGGTACCGTCACCCTGCGCGACGCGGACCGTGCAAGTCTCGGTACGGCCCCTGGATGCGTCCGCTTGAATTGCGGCGATGAACTGGTTCTTTGGCAGGCCGTAGGTGCCCTCGGGGATGTCGGAAGGAAGTAACATGCCGCCAGCACTGTAGACCTCATAGGTGAGCTCGTAGATGTTGTCGCCAAGGTCAGTCGCGCCCGTAACGATGGCACACGGTGGGTTGTAATTTCCCTGGCCATATTCCTGTTTCAGATACAAGTACCCACCATGCGCTTCGGCCGAATCAGGAATCGCCTGCCCCTCCGGCGTTCTGTCATAAGTCATATCGGCATCGGAAAGCGTCAGACCCGTCAAGCGGTTGAGTTCCCTATTGATCACATCAGTCGCCACACGCTGGCTATTACCGTTGTCATAGTCGCCTTTCTCGATTCGATACGGCGCGTTGTCAATAAAATGGCACCAGATAAACTTGACCAGCTTGTATTTCTCGTCATCAGAAAGTCCGTCAGTCGAATCGAAGCCGCCCGCCTGATACCAGTCCCGATCGAAGTGCTCCTCCGTAAAGTTCGATAGGAACAGGTTCGCCGCGGCATAGGTTGCCTGGTCATTGAGGTCGACCTTTACGCTGCTGCCCGTCTGCTCGGGCTCTTCCGGCTCTTCTTGCTCTTCAGCAGGCTTTTCCTTGGCGCTTCCCTTGTCCTTGTGCTCGGCCGAACCCTCGTCGGACCCAAGTACCGTTATTTGCGATGAATTGCCCTGCCCAAGCGGACCCAGCACGCCGGTCAGTGCCAGCGCGGCACCGCCGGCAACGAGCACGCCCGCCACGCACATGCCGACAATCACCGCGCGCTTATGCGATTTCTTTTGTACGGCACCCTGCACGGGAGGCATCCCTGCCGCCGGCATCGGTGCGGGCTCAGCAGGCGCGGCCGCCGGAGAGACAGCGCCCATGCGTGCCCCGCAGTTCGTGCAAAAATCGGTTCCGTCGGGCATCTCGGAGCCACACTTGGTGCAAAACATATTCGGGCATCCCCTTACAACAAACGGCATCTGTCGCCATCATATTGAGCCCTCGCAGCCCAAATGTGTTGCGCAACATTGATCGCCGTCTTCGAGTGCCGGCAAAACGTGCCGGGCCCTATCCCGTCACACGCACGCTGGGGCAAAGGTCTGCCAGCGGGCACTCGTCGCACTTGGGCTTACGGGCATCGCAAATCTCGCGGCCAAAGGTGATCCACTGGTGATTGACCGACTCCCAATACTCGTGCGGCAAGATCTTGAGCAGATCTTGCTCGGTCTTGAGCGGCTCTTTGGCGTGCGTCTTGGGACTCAGCATCAGGCGGTGCGCGATGCGGTTGACGTGCGTATCCACCGCAATGCCTTCCACGATGCCGTACCCCACGTTGAGCACGATGTTCGCTGTTTTGCGCCCCACGCCCGGCAGCTTGACGAGCTCCTTCATGTCGGCCGGCACCTCGCCGCCGTAGTCGGCAACAATCATCCGCGCGGCCTCCACGGCATGCTTGGCCTTACTCTTATAAAAGCCGAGTGACTTAATGGTGTCCGCCACGTCGGTCACACTTGCCCCGGCCATGGCCTCGGGCGTGGGCCACTGGGCAAACAGCTTCGGCGTCACCTTGTTGACCTGCGCGTCGGTCGTCTGAGCCGAGAGCAGCACCGCGATCAGCAGCCTAAAGGGATTCTCGTGGTCCAAGAAGCACTCGACCGGGCCATAGCGACGGTTAAGGCGCTCGCACACCTCAACGGCGCGCTCGCGTTTGGCGGCATTGGTCTCGCGTGGCATAACGACTCCTCGGCTCGGCAGAAACATAACTTCACGGAAACGATTGTCCCACGTACGGGGGCCTTAAGCCTCCAAAAATGCGCCGGTCTGGCGGCTCCACAGGCTTGCGTATTCGCCGCCCGCCTCAACGAGCTGCGCATGTGTGCCGTCCTCGACAATCTCACCGTCCGCCAACACCACGATGCGATCGAGCGCCGCCACGGTGGACAGGCGATGCGCCACCACAATGGAGGTGCGCCCGCGCATCAGGTTCTCGAGCGCCTCCCGCACCAACGCCTCGGACTCGCTGTCCAGGGCAGACGTCGCCTCGTCGAGCACCAGAATCGGCGCGTCAGTGAGAATGGCGCGGGCGATGGCCACGCGCTGGCGTTGGCCGCCCGAGAGCTTAACGCCGCGCTCGCCCACCATGGTGTCAAAGCCATGGGGCAAGCGGTCGATAAACTCAGTCGCGTTGGCCAGACGCGCAGCCTCGCGAATCTGCTCGTCGGTAGCGTCGGGTCGACCGTAGGCGATATTCTCGCGAATGGAGCGGTGGAACAGCAGTGCCTCCTGCGGCACGTAGGCAACCTGGCGACGCAGGCTCTGCTGCGTGCAGCGCGAGACGTCCTGGCCGTCCACGAGCACGCGACCGCCCTGTACGTCGTCCAGGCGCAGCAACAGCTTGGTGAGTGTCGTCTTGCCCGAGCCCGATTTGCCCACCAGGCCCACGCGCTGGCCCGCCGCCACATGGAGCGTCAGGTCGTTGAACACGCTCTCGCCCGCCGCGGCATCACGGTATGCAAAGCTCAAGTGTTCAAAATCAATCGCGCCCTCGCGCACCTTGAGCTCGGGGGCGTTCTCGTCGTCTGCCACCAGACGCGGCTCGTCCAGCACGCGCGTCATCTCGGCGGCGTCGCCGAGCGCGCGGTTGATACGCTGCATCATGGAGCTCACGTAGTTCAGACGCATGGTGAGGTTGTACGTATAGGTAAAGATCATGACGAGCGCGCCGGCAGAGATGCCAAACCACGCGTTGCCGCCCGCGACGAACACACTCACCACGGCCATGGTGATAACGATAAGGCCCGAGGTCGTAAAGTTGCGCTGCATCATGGCGTGCATCGAAACCGTCTCGGCGTCGCGCGCGGCGCGGTCGGCAGCATCGAACAGGTCGCGCTCAAAGTCCTCGCGCCCGCAGGTCTTGACGGCCAGGATGTTCGTGACCGCGTCGGACAGCACGCCCGACAGCTTGTTCTGTGCGGCGGACGTCGCGGCCGAAAGCGGCATGATGCGTTTGTACATAAGCCAGACAAACGCGATGTAGACGACCATGATGCCCACCAGGATCACGGTAAATGTGGGCACCACCGGGGCGAGCGCCGCTACCGTGCAGATGACCGAGGTGATAGTGGGGATGAGCGAATACACCGTCACGTCCACCAGCCCCGTGTAGCCGCTCATAAAACGACTCGTCTGGCTCACAAGCGATCCGCCAAATCGGCTGGTGTGGAATGTCATGGATTGATTGGAGAGCGTGTCGAAGCACAAGCGCGCCAGGTGATAGTTGCCCGCAATCTCGAGCTTGTAGACGGTGTAGTCCTGCAACTTGGAGAGGATCTGGCCTACCAGGTTAACGAGCACGAGCGCCAGAATGTAAGGACCAAAGACCTCAAACACCTGGCCGCCTGCCACGGGGCCGGCCTGGACGCGGTCGACGATAAGCGCCATCACGTAGGTGTTGGCAAACGTGAGCAAAAAGATATAGCCCGCCGACGAGAACACCGAAAGAAAGACGATCAACGGCTGTGTGCGCGTGACGTCCCAAAAACGCTGCAGCGTGCGGCGCACGGTGGAGCGTTTGAGCGGACTGGTGCTTCTCTGAGACATGGGCTTCCTTTCGCATCTGATAGGGCGAAACGCCATTGTTGCACACTAAAGCGCACTTCAGGCAAGCACGATGCGAAAAGCGCCCGCGCCCCGCGCTTGCGCCGACGCCCCGCCGTCCGTTGCGGCTAGCCCTCGTCTTCTTGGTCTGCGAGCAGGCCCGCGGACGTGAGCCCCAAGATCGCGTCGGCCTCCTCGGCATCCTCCAGCGCATCGATGTCCTTGAGCTTGCGCTCCATAACGTTGGTGCGCGTGGTGATAATGCCCTCGACCGTCTTGCCCGCAGTCTCGATCTGCTGTTGGGCGCGGCGTAGCGCCGCCTGATAGCGCGGCAGCTCAGCCTTGACGGCGGAAAGCACGCGCAGCACGTCATCGGTGCGTTTTTGCAGCCTAAACGTCTGGTAGCTCATCTGCAGGCTGTTGAGGATGGCCGCCATGGTGCTGGGGCCGGCAACGTTGACGTGATAGTCGCGGCCCAGGGTCTCGATAAGCCCGGGGCGGCTGACGACCTCGGCGTACAGCCCCTCAAACGGAACGAACATAATGCCAAAGTTGGTAGTCGCGGGCACGCTCAGATACTTTTCGCAGATGTCCTTTGCCTCGCGTTTCACCATCGCATCGAGCGTCTTGCGCGCAGCGGCGACGGCCTCCGCGTCGCCCGACTCCTGGGCGTCGAGCAGATGCTCGTACGCGTCGCCCGGGAATTTGGAGTCAATCGGCAGCAGCACGGGATCGCCCTCGTCTATCGGCAGCTTGACGGCAAACTCAACGCGCTCCGAGGCGCCAGGCTTGGTGGCCACGTTTTCCAGATACTGGTCGGACGTGAGGATGTCCGCCAGGATCGCGCCCAGCTGCACCTCGCCCAAAATGCCGCGCGCCTTCACATTGCCCAGCACGCGCTTAAGGTCGCCCACGCCAGTGGCGATAGATTGCATATCGCCCAGGCCCTTGTACACGGCCTCGAGCTGGTCGCTCACCTGCTTAAACGATGCAGACAGGCGATCGTTGAGCGTACGGGAGAGTTTCTCGTCCACCGTCTCGCGCATCTGATCGAGCTGAACGTTGTTGTCCTTGCGGATGGCACCCAGCTGGGCATCGACCGTCTCGCGCACCTTGTCCAGGCGGCGCTCGATGCCCTCGCGGTTGGCGCCCAGCTGTTGGGCCGTCTCACGGCGCAGGTCATCCATACGGTCGCCAGCCTGCGAGAACTCACGCGCGATGGTCAGGTAGCGTTGCTGCTCTACAGCGGCGTCGGTCGTCTGCTGCTGCGCGATGGCGTTTGCCGTGCGGCGGGTTTCTGTCAGCGCGACATTGAGGGCATCGAGCGTGCTGTTGGCCTGCTCGAGCGCCGCGAGCGTCTCCGCGTCGTTGCCGCCACGCTCTCGCAACTCGGCACGAAGGCCTTTAAGCTGCAGGGCGCAAACCACAGCAACTCCCACCGCCACCAAGGCAATCACAACAAGCGCAATATCAATAGCAGACATAGACTCCGCCCAACAAACCCAATCGATTATCAATCAAAACCTCGATCAATCTTACCCCGCCACACGCACCGGGCGTTCCACGGCAATCGGACAAATGGATTTTGGGCCACAGGCGTCAAAACGCTAACTCTCCCAGCCGGCGCGGATGGTTGTTATGACATCGCCTAGGCGCTGGCCGAGGGCTGACAGATGTTGGAGCACTTCACTGGGCGAGGCACCGTTGAGGATGCAGGTGAGCGCATACGAGACCAAGAAAATCGCCGCAAGTCCTAGCGGAATGAGCACGATCATCGCCAATGTGCGCAGGCGCTGGCCCACGCGGCGACGACGCGCACGACGCTTGTCGAACGCGAGTTCCTGCGCATATGAATCTTGCTGTACGGAATAGGCCTCTGGTGCCGATTCGCACCCGGGCACAGCTGCAGGTACAGCAGCGGGCACGACATTTTGCGCAACGGGCTGGGCTGCCGCCCCTTGCATTTGCATCTCCATGAGTCGTTGCTGCTGACGCAGCATGCGCTCAGCTTGTTGCTGCGGAGTCTCAAGAAACAGATCCATGCTGGCCTCCAAAATCGGAGCATTCGACGCTTACGACCAGCATCCCGCACCGCCATGACCGCGACAACGCAATCGCCGGCAATAGCCACAAAGTTTCTTTTGCTCAAAAGCTGTCGAAAAGCTCAACAACTCCCCTACCAGCACTTTCTCTGAGCTTTTTTCGCCAGCAATCTTTTGGCCTTCCACCCTTACGCCAACTGACCAAAATCTAACCAAAAGCTTGACGAAAATTGTGAAGACAGGGACCCCACACAAAAAGTGCCGCCCAATAGGGGCGGCACACAAACTTCTTATCAGCTTTTCTGTAGCGAGCACGCGACGACTCAACGCCGGAGCGCAGGGCAGGGAAACCTTTGCCTCGTGCGACCCTGCGAAGCCGTGAGCGAGAGGGAAAGGTTTCCCCGCTCTGCGCTCCGTGGTCGGTGAGGACAGACTACATGCCCGCGAGACCGCGGGCGGCGGTGGCGCACATAAACGCCAAGGCTAAAATCACGAGCGAGCCCGCAATGTCTGCCAGCACGCCCATTACGCGGCGCTCAAACAACCAGCTCTCAAAGTGCGGGGCAACGTTGCGCCAAACACGCCACAGCAAGATGCCCATACCGATGACGCCCGGGATATTGAGCAGTAGGATCTCGGAGCACAAAAGACCGATCAGGTTGCCGGCGACAAAGCCCGCATCGCCCTCGCAGTATTTGCGATAAATCATGTACAACATGTACGCCACAAACGGCTGCAGGCACGCAGAGATAAACGTAACCACCATCGAGGGGTCCTGAGAAAAGACATCGGTGAGTTTATCGACACTCGTGGCATCTTTCGAAGCCAAGAACAAGCCAATGACCACCACGGGCACCACGCCCAAGATAACCTCGACCAGAGTAAACAACTTAGCAGTCAGATCCTCGCTAGCCGTATTGAGGTGAGGCGCCCACTCAGGATGAGCATGCGCGCCAACCTTCTTGTCCTTCTCGACACGATCGACCTTTTTACCCTCGGCAACCCGACGACCAGGATCCTTGCGAGTTCCCGCCGCAGCAACCCGAGCCCGAGACTTCTTACCCATACAAAAACACCCCATCAGGTAGTAGATAAACTAAAAGTCGCCACCCAGTGTACCCCACCCATGAACGGTGCCGTCCCAACCAGTCCCCATACAAAAACGTGCCGCCCCGATAGGGGCGGCACACAAACTTAGTTATCAGCTTTTCTGTAGCGAGCACGCAACGAACCAAAGCGGGCCGGGAGGGCCGGACTACCTTCCCTCAACGCGACCCTGCGAAGCCGTGAGCGAGGAGGGAAGGTAGTCCGGCCCTCCCGGCCCAGCTCACGCCAGCGCCAAGCGCTAGTAGTTCACCACCTGCTCCTCAAAGTACGCCTTCGGGTGGTTACACACCGGGCACACCTCAGGCGCCTCGGCACCAACGTGCAGGTGCCCGCAGTTCAGGCACTTCCACACCTTCACGCCCTCACGCTCAAACACCTCGCCCGACTCGATGCGCTCGACGAGTTTGTTGTAGCGCTCCTCGTGGGCCTTCTCGACGGCGGCGACGCCACGGAACTTCTCGGCGATCTCGGCAAAACCCTCCTCCTCGGCGGTCTTGGCGAACTCGTCGTACATCGTGGTCCACTCGTAGTTCTCGCCCGCAGCGGCGTCGCGCAGGTTGTCCAGAGTGCCCGGAACGGCGCCGTCGTGCAGATACTTAAACCACAGCTTGGCGTGCTCGGACTCGTTGCCCGCCGTCTCGGCAAAAATATTCGAGATCTGAACGTAGCCGTCCTTTTTGGCCTTGGACGCATAGTAGCGATACTTGGTGTGTGCCTGGGACTCACCGGCAAAAGCGGTCTCGAGGTTCTTCTTGGTTTGGGAATTCTCAAAATCCATAGGTGTACTTCCCTTCAACGCATGCCGCCCGTAGGCTTCGAGCGGCCTCGTCTTTAGGATGCCCTCATGCCGAAAATCTAAACCTTACAATCCTGTTCTTCAGATTTGCACAGGCTAGATGCTCAGCCAGCGATCGCCCTCAGCTCGGCAAAAGCCCTCACGCTCCAGGTCGGCTAGAATGCCCGCGATCAAGTCGCGCTCGACCGGCCCACGCCCAGCCGCCGCTTCCATCTCGTTAACGCCCGCCACGGCATCAGCAAGCGTAATCCCCGCCGGCTGGCCATCGCGCGCTGCCAGCAACATACGCACGATATGCGCGCGCTTTTGGCGACGCGAGCCCTCAAACTTTGATTGACGGCTATAGCCCGCCGAGCGCCTGGACGGATTGGGCAACGTCTTTTTTAGATATGCGCCGTAATCTAGCAACGCGTAATACCACGCGCGCGGCGTGTCGGCATCATCGAGCGGCACGGCAAAGGGAGCAATCTCGTCGGTCGCTGCACCGGGAGCCGCCGGACAGGCGGCTTGGATCAGCGGCACCAACTCGCGATCGGGAACAGCCGGTACATCGGGAAAGAAGTGATGCAGAAAGACTGTGCGCACATTGGTCTCCAGATACACGCCCGGAAGATCAAACGCAAACGACCGGATACCCTGCGCCGTTGCCGGGCCAATACCAGGCAGAGCGACCAAGTCACGCGTCTCACGCGGAAACTCCCCGTCCCAGTCCTCTACAACGCGCTGAGCGGCCCCATGAAGCGCCAGAGCGCGTCGGTTGTAGCCCATGCCCTGCCAAGCGTCCAAAACATCGGAAGGCACGGCCTGGGCAAGCGCCTGCACAGTCGGAAAACGATCGAGCCACACCGGCATGCGCGCCTCCACACGCGGCACCTGCGTTTGCTGCAGCATGACCTCAGAAAGCCAAATGATGTACGGATCGCGTGTGCGGCGCCACGGAAGGTCACGATAACGCAGGACCCCTTCCGAACGAATCATCGAACGAAAGGGGTCCTGAATCATGGCTATGCTCCTTATGCGGCGTTATTCCTCCCGGTAAGCGCACTCGCAGGTGGCGTACTCGGGAAACGCTTCGCGGTCGGCGAACTTGGGATCGACGGCTGGGAACTGGCGGTGAGCGACGATGTCGCCGAGCGAAACGGAATCGAGGTAGTCGCGCATCAACGCCTGGGCTCCGGCCCACAGGGGATGATAGCAGCACGCGCCCATGCGCGCACAGTCACCATCGGGCGCGGTGCAATCGTTCATAACCATAGGGCCCTGAACGGCCTCGACGACCTGGCGGATAGTGACGTCGTCCGGACTGACCTTGAGACGCATGCCACCGTGGACGCCACGCAGGCTCTCCACAATACCGGCCTGGACCAAACCATGCTGAATCGAACGGGCAAACGAATACGGGACATTGACCTCTTCGGCAGCGGTGCGAACAGAAAGCAAACGCTCCGGATCCTCAGCAAGCATCGCCAGCATACGAAGGGCGTAATCAGTCTTCCTCGATATGTCCATTTTTCCCCTTTCAAGGAATACGAACAGCTCGAACGAGCTCCGGGGCCGAGCTTGTGTCGAGACGCTAAATGACCGCCAGGACATCCAAATGGTAAATCGGATATCCACTGAGTGCCGCGCTTGGAGCGAAATGCATCAGATGCGGCGCACAGTGCAATTTAGTATAACCTAACCCCCTGCCTCGTAGAACAGGTGTTGCGCAACAAAGCTGTTGTTCAGACAAATATACTTATTAGATTTTACTTGCGTTCCCGAAGGCGCGGGGATTCTGGGCGAAGATGCACCAGGGCGATCGTTCTATCGAAACAAAGTGCATCAAACGCAAAAAGCCACGTCCGAAGACGTGGCTTTAATTGCGTTGGCGGGAAGTACGGGGCTCGAACCCGCGACCTCCGACGTGACAGGCCGGCGCTCTAACCAAACTGAGCTAACTCCCCAGGCAGACGTTCGCGTTTGTTTCCGCTCGCGTGCGCTGCGGGGATTAGTATACACAGAAGTCTGTCCGGCGCGCAACAACTTTTTCGAAAAAATTTTCCGGGGCCATCCGGGAGGGTCTCCGGGGCTGAGGGCGGGGGTTAAGTTTGCTGCTCTACAGTCCTGCGCAAGACGGAAAGCACATTAAGTGCT
>CABUMZ010000029.1 GCA_902492825.1 uncultured Collinsella sp. | reverse complement strand
AGTCGCCCTCGGGGAACAGGCCCGGGCTCACGATCTGGACGGTGTCCATGAACACGTTGACCTCGACGGCGGTGCCGGTGGTGTAGTCGCGGTGGCACAGCGCGTTGGCAACCGCCTCGCGGATGGCCTCGGCCGGGATCTCGGGGATCTCCTTGCGGTACATGCCCGTCTCGCCGATGACGAACTCGCGCCTGATGTTCGACGTCACGAAGTACTCGGCGAAGTCGAGCAGCTTGAGCATGGTGCCGCACTCGCGGCGCAGGTCGAGGATCTTGGCCTTGGTGTTGCCGCCCAGAAGCCCCAGCTTCATCCTGGGGTAGGTGTCGGATCCCTCGCAGAACAGCTCCACCGCGGCGTTTCTTAGGCTGCCGTCGGGCGCGACGAGGTCGAGCCTTGCCAAGGTGTCCTCCACGCCGGCGAACCCGCCGCCCACGCGTCCGGCCCTGCCGCCGCGCGCGACGAAGTCACGCACCGCCTGCTCGTCGGCGTCGGAGACGGGCCTGCCGGACGGCAGCGAGTCCCACGGGCTACGGGCGCGCTCACGCTTGACGACCATGGCGCTCAGCTCCGAGGCCGACAGCGCTTTGTTCGAAGTCCCCACGCGGGTGAAGTAGCGTCCGTCGGCGGAGTAGGGGGCGTCGGCACCTGAGAAGGCAATTTTGATGTATCGCAGCCCATCATCGGCGTCGAGGCACTCGACCGTCGGGAACACCGCGGGCTCGATCTTGTCGGACACCCACGACGTCACCTGGCGCAGCGTTGCGTCGCTGACATCCTGGCCGATGACATCGCCGTTGTCCTTCACGCCGAAGTAGAGCTCGCCGCGGCCGTGCTTGTTCAGCATGGCGCTGATGGCTTGCAGTGCTTCTTTATGCTCGCCAGTGGACTTCTTGAACTCGACGGTCTCGCTCTCGCTGCCCAGGTTCATCCGCGCTGCCTTTCCCGTTCGTTGCTTGTCTCGTTGGATTATACCGTGGTCACCATGGGCGAAAACGTGGAAGCGCGCTTGCTTGCCTCTACCATGTTCTCATGCGCCTTAATGCCCTTTGTGAAGAATCGTCCCATTGGGAAACGGGTCCCTATGGAACGATTTTGGTATCAGGCATAGGGGGGCGCTATCGTGGATGTCGTCACCATTGCCTGCGCCCTCGATCCAGAGATGTAATTACAGAAGTGCGGGGAAAAATCGAAAACCTTCGAGCACAACGCGGTTTTTTTGTATCAAAACCGCAGGTCGCGGAAGCCTAAAACGGGGGTCTGGTCAGCATTCCTTTGGTTTTCCCCGCACTTCCGAATTTGGCCTCTCGCCACATCCCGATTACGTCTTAAAGTGGCGCAAAAAGCCGTGTGCTCTGCTTGATTTTGCTCAGGAATTATGCCTGAGGGGTAGTGGATTCGCCTTTCTCCGCCGTGCAGCGGTACGTGTAGGGCTCTCTGGCTCAGGCGCGAGTCGCTTCCCGTCTGAAAAAGTTCTTAAAACAGCTTTAAAGTTGCCTTTGGCCTACATTGACAGCGTACAATACGCATGTTTACCATGGCAAAAGCTAAATTTGGGGAGGGGGAGCGCACGGTGGAAGTGCTGGTTGTTGGCAATACCGCGTATGTCGATGACGACTTTTGTGCCAAGGCGTTTCCCGGTGACCATGTTCAGGTCGTGGCGGCCAACGAGGCGCGCCGCGACGGGTCGTCGCTCCATGCGTCTTGGAAAGAGCTGCTGCAGCACCTGGACCAGGCTTACGAATTCGACCGTGTGGTCTACCTCTCTACCTATCTCACGCCGCATACCGAGGCCGTTGGCGACATCGAGCTGCTGCGCTCCGTCTTTCGAGCTTGCATGGGTCGCCAGATTCAGCTGCTGTTTGTGACTGGTCCCATGGGAGCGGACGGTGCGGTGGACGTTGCGGGGCAAAACGGCAAGGGCATCATTGCCCGTGCGGCCAACGACCTGTGCCGCTACTATGCGGTCCGCGACGGCATTCAGGCCAAGATCTTGCGCGTGCCGTATCTGTACACCGCCTCGCCCACGCTGGAAGACCCGATTTTGACCCCGCTGTTCGAGGCGTGCTCGCAAGGCTCTGCTGTTCATGAGGGCTGGGGCGGACTCACCGCTCGGTGCCCTCTGCGCCGAGGAGCTGGCCGTTCTAGTGCGTCGCATCTTCGACAGCTGGGATGCCACATTCGAGGAACTCGAGGTTCCGGATAGCTTTGCCCACACCGTGGGAGACCTGGGCGAGGCGCTCAAGGGCTTGTTCCCGGGGCTCGACATTACCTACGACGGGGACGCCGTCGTCTCCATTGCTCCGAGCGATACCGTCCGCACGCGCTACGGGTGGTTCCAGCGCTATGACGTGCTGCGCGATCTTTCGACCATACACGCCCGCTGGGAGCAGACCCTCGCGGGCAAGCGCCATCCGCTGCGTGCCGCCATCGACCGCATGCGCGGGCGGACACTGCCCATCAAATGCCTGGAGACCGCGCTGGCCTGGGTGCTCTTTGAGGGCCTGGAGCTGGTGTTTTCGCAGTCTGCTCAGCTTAACGTGCTCGACTACCGCCTGCTGTACGTGGTACTGATCGGCACGCTGTATGGGCTCGATTTTGGCCTGGTTGCGGCGCTGCTGGCGTCGGTGGGTTTGGCCGCGAGCTACTTTACTCAGTACGGTTATACCTTCCAGGGTCTCTTTTACGAGCCGTCCAACTGGCTGCCGTTTATTGCGTACTTTGTGGTGGGTGCCGTGTGCGGCTATGTGCAGCTGCGCAACAGCGAAGCCATTAGGGCGGAGCGCGATCAAAACGAGCTCGTGCGTAATCGCAATACGTTTCTCACACAGCTTTACCACGACGCGATCGAGGACAAGCGCGCGTACAGGCGCCAGATTGTGGGTCGCCACGACAGCTTTGGCAAGATCTTTGCCGTGACGCAGGAGCTCGACGTACTCAACCCACGCGACATCTATCGCAAGTGCTGCGAGCTTCTGGGCGAGATCCTCGAGAACGATTCGGTGGCGATCTACCATGTTTCGGGCGGGGCATTTGCACGCCTGGTGGCAGCAAGTCCCGCGATTGCCGAAAATGCCGCACGCTCGCTCACGCTTGAGCAGCTTGCACCTCTTTTGGGCGACGGGGGTCGTTCGAACCTGTGGGTGAACCGTGAGCTGACGCCGGGGTTTCCCATGTTTGGATACGCGATCGAGCGCGACGGGGCACCCGCCGTGTTGATCTTTGTGCGTAGTGCGGCCGAAAACCAAATGACCCTCTATTATCAAAACCTGTTCCGCATCTTGTGCGGGCTGGTCGAAAGCGCGCTGGGCCGTGCCTTTGGCTATGAGGCGGTGGCGCAGGATAAACGCTGCGTTGACGGCACTTGCGTGCTCAAGCAGGCGGCCTTTGGCCAAGAGCTCGCGGCGGAGCAGGCGCTGGCAGATAGCAAGATGGGGAGTTTTTTGCTCCTGCGCGTGGTACCGGGCATGGAGCCTGTCGGCGAGCTGGTGGGCGCAATTGGGTCGGCAATCCGCGAGAGCGACGCGGCGGGCTTGGTCGACGGCAACGTGCTCTACCTGCTTATGCGCCAGGCAAAGGCGTGCGATCTTCCCATTATCCGTAAGCGCCTGAGCGCAAAGCATATTGCGGTGGAGCCCGTCGACGGCGAGGGCATCGTGGCGCTGCTGCAGCGCATCGCTTACACCGGTGACGGTGAGGGGGGTGCCGCTTGATCTCGCTTGTCGTTGCTGCCGTCTTGCTGCTGATTCATTCGCTGGTTTGCCTGATGCTGTGGACGCTCATGAAGCTGGGCCTGCTGCCGGTGCGCGGGCACATGCTGGCTGTAATAGTGCTGGTGCCGCTGTGGGGCCCGTTGCTGGTGGTTTTGCTATCGGTGCGCAGCGCGGTGCTTGGCGAGTGGCTGAAAGAGTCTGCGCTGGAGTCGCTGCGCTTCAACGACGACCTGCATCGTAGTATGTCGGTACCGAGCGGTGAGGACGATGCAGGCGTAGTGCCGCTCGAGGAGGCGCTTATCGTCAACGACCCGGCATACCGGCGCCGCCTAATGCTCTCCATGCTCACCGAGGAGCCCGACGCGTACCTGGCGCAGCTGCAGGCGGCTAAGCTTAACGACGACGTTGAGGTGGCGCACTATGCCGCGACGGCGGTGGCGCAGATCTCCAAGGAGTCCGACCTTAAACTGCAGCAGCTGGAGCGTGCCTTTAAGACGGACCCGAGCGCGCAAAACCTCAACGAATACTGTGATTTTCTTGGTGAATACTTGGGCTCGGGCTTGGCTGAGGGGCGCGTTGCTCAGATTCAGCGCCAACAGTACGCGCGCCTGCTTGCGCGTCGCTGCGAGCGCGAGGATACCCTTGAGCTGCGCATTCGATACGCGACGGCGCTGGCCGATGTCGGACAGATCGACGAGGCGCAGGCCGTGACCGACCAGCTGGTACTCGACGTGCCCGAGGAGCAGGAGGTTTGGATGCTTTGCCTGCGCCTGGCCGTGATGCGCCGCGACGGTGACGAGGTCCACTGTGTGATCGATGCGATTGACAAGCAACATGTGTATTTGAGCGCCGACAACCGCGAAAAGTTGGCGTTTTGGCGCGATGGGGAGGAGGCCCGATGAGCGTGGCGCAACATATCCGAGACCGTGTGGGCCGCTTTCGTTGGATGGGACTCCTCGTGGTGTGGGCGGTCTTTATTGCCATGGCCGCCGTGCTGCTGGTGGAGCGTGCCGGCGTGCAGTACAGTGCGGGCCAGCATAGGCTGGGGATGCTTGCCGCCAACGACGCGGTGCCGGCCTCCTCGGCAATCTTTGGCCAAAAGCCCACGTGCCTGGTCATTACAGACTCGGACCAAGATGGCGTCGACGACGTCAAAGACCAGTTCGACCAGATTTTGCTGGACATGAAGATCGCCCATCGCGACGTGGATCTTGCCCTGGATGGTGCGGATGCCATTCCCTCGCTGACCTCCTTCGATCGCGTGATTTTGCTCATGCCGTCGCTCGATGGGCTCGGTACGCACCTGAGCGACATTATGAGTTGGGTGAGTGCCGGCGGTTCGCTTATGCTCGCCATGCCGCCGGATAACTCGAGCTATCTGCAAGTGATTGCCTCCAAGCTTGGCATTGAATCGGCCGGATATGACTATGTAAAAGCCGAAAGCATTGTGCCGAGTGAGGACTTTATGCTGGGCGGGGGAGAGCGCTACGAGCTCTCGGACCCCTTTGATTCGTCGCTTTCAGTATCGCTGCGCGAGACGGCGCGTGAGTGGGCTAAGACTGGCGATGCGGGCGCCCCGCTCATTTGGTCTAATGACTGCGGTAGCGGGCGCACCGTGGTGTGCAATATCGGTATCTACGACAAGGTCATGCGCGGCTTTTTCGCCGCGGCGATCAGTCTGCTGGGCGATGCTACGGCCTATCCGGTCATCAACAGCGCCGTGTTCTATTTGGACGACTTTCCTAGCCCCGTGCCCTCGGGCGATGGTACTTATATCAAGCGTGACTACGGCCTTTCCATTGCGGATTTTTACACCAAGGTCTGGTGGCCCGATCTGCAAAAGCTCGCGCAAAAATATGGCATTCGCTATACCGGCGTGATGATCGAAAACTACGAGGACGCGGTCAACCAGACCGAGCCCGCGCGCCAACCCGATACCACGCAGTTTCGATATTTTGGCGGCATGCTGCTGCAGATGGGCGGCGAGCTGGGCTTTCACGGCTACAACCATCAGCCGCTCGCGCTCTGGGACACCGACTACGGCACGCTGTACGTCTACAAGACCTGGAAGAACAAAGAGACGCTCGTCGCTTCGCTCAACGAACTTATCGCGTTTCAGGACGAGGTTCTGCCCAACGCTCATGGCTCGGTTTACGTACCGCCGTCGAATATCCTTTCGGCCCGAGCGCGCAAGCTCATCGGCACCGACGTTCCGCGCATTAAGACCATCGCCAGCACGTATTTTGAGGATGGCACCGACCTGCCCTACGTGCAGGAGTTTGGCGTGGCGAGCGACGGCATTGTGGAGCAGCCACGTATTGTCTCGGGCGGCATGGTCGACGATTCCTATATGCGCCTGGCAGCCGTGTCCGAGCTCAACATGCACTACGTGAGCACGCATTTTATGCACCCGGACGACTTGCTCGATCCCGATCGTGGTGCCAAGGAGGGCTGGGAGGTCTACAAGGGCGGCCTGGTCGACTACCTGGAGTGGCTTACCAAATCCGCGCCCGACCTGCGGCACCAGACGGCGTCGGAGTGCTCCGGTGCCATCCAGCGCTTTTCGTCCGTGACGGTGAGCGTGGATACCAGCGCGGATGCCTGGACGCTCAGCCTGGGCAATTTCCACGACGAGGCGTGGCTCATGTTCCGCGCCAATAATGGCGAGCCGGGTGCGGTGACGGGTGGCGAACTGACGCACCTTACGGGCAATCTATATCTGCTCAAGGCAAATGATAAGACCGTGACGATCGAGCGCAAGGAGGGTGGCGATAAATGAGAATCTGCTTGGTACTCGAGGGTTGCTACCCCTATGTGCACGGCGGCGTATCTACCTGGATGCATGGCTACATTACGGCCATGCCCGAGCACGAGTTTGTGCTGTGGGTGATCGGCGCGCATGCTGCCGACCGTGGCAAGTTTGTCTACGAGCTGCCCGGCAACGTGGTCGAGGTGCACGAGGTGTTCCTGGACGATGCCCTGCGGCTTTCGGGTGAGCAACATGAAGCCAGTTTTAACGACCGTGAGCGCGAGGCGTTACGCCGTCTGGTGTCGCTCTCCAATCCGGACTGGGACGTGTTATTCGATATCTTCTACCGCCGTCGCGTGCATCCGCTCTCGTTTTTGCAGAGCCGCACGTTTATGGATATCTTTCGCGACGTGTGCCTGGCCGAGTATCCCTACACGCCCTTTGCCGATGCATTCCACACCATGCGCTCCATGTTGCTGCCCGTGCTCTACCTGTTGGGCAGCGAGGTGCCGGTGGCCGATGTGTACCATGCCATCTCGACCGGCTACGGTGGTCTGCTCGCCTGCCTGGGCTCAAGCGTTCACCATGCGCCGGTGCTGTTGACCGAGCATGGCATCTACACCCGCGAGCGCGAGGAGGAAATCATCCGTGCCGAGTGGTGCCGTCGTTCAAGGACCGCTGGATCCGCTTTTTCTACCTGCTTTCGGAGGAAATCTACCGCCGCGCCTTCCGCGTGACGAGTTTGTTCCATAACGCCCGCAAGACGCAGGTCTATATGGGCTGCGATGCGGACAAATGCCTGGTTATCCCCAACGGCATCCAGTTCGACCGCTTTAAGGATATTCCCTTAAAGCCCGATGACGGCTGGGTGGACATTGGCGCGGTGGTGCGCTTGGCGCCCATCAAGGACGTCAAGACAATGATTTATGCCTTCTTTGAGCTGCACGAGCGCCTGCCCAAGGTGCGCCTGCACATTATGGGCGGCGTGGACGACGAGGAGTACGGCGCCGAGTGCCACGCGCTGGTCGATACCCTAGGCGTGCGCGACCTGATCTTTACCGGCCGCGTCAACGTGGTCGAGTACATGGAAAAGCTCGACTTTACCATTTTGACGAGCATCTCCGAGGGCCAGCCGCTCAGCGTGCTGGAGTCGCTTGCAGCGCGCCGTCCCTGCGTGACGACCGAGGTGGGCTGCTGCCGCGAGTTGCTCGAAGGCGCCCCGGGCGACGACTTTGGCGTGGCGGGTTTTGTGACGCCGCCCATGTATCGCAAGGGCTTGGCCGATGCCATGGAGCGCATGTGCGTGAGCCGCGCCCGTCGCATTGAGATGGGGGAGCGCGGGCAGCGTCGCGTTGCCACGTACTTTTTGCACGAGCAGATGCTCGCCAACTATCGCGCGCTGTACGACGAGACGGCGCGTGCGTTTGACCTGCCCAGAGAGGGGGAGTAGCCGGTGGCCGGAATCGGTTTTGAGCTTAAGCGCCTGTTTAGGCGCAAGGGCCTTTTTGCCACGATGCGCGCTTACGGCTACGCCGGCATTGTGTGCACGGGTCCCATGCTGTTGGGCGTGCTGCTCCAGGTGGGTATCTTGGTGCTGTGCGGTCTGTGGGGCGTAGGGCGTGCCAACCAGGATCTGCTGGTGTGCATGGTGACCTACACACTGCTGGCCTCGCTTTTGCTCACGAGCTTTTTCTCCATGCCGGTCACGCGCTTTTTGGCCGATATGTTGTTTGCCGAGCGCGAGGATGAGATACTGCCTTCGTTTTGGGGCTCCAACGCCATCATGCTCGTTGCGGGCACGGTGCTCTACGGCGTCTTTTTGCTGTTCTCGGGCGCCACGCTGCTGCAGGGGCTGCTGTGCCTGTGGCTGTTCAACATTATGATCGTCAACTGGAACGGCATGAGTTACCTCACGGCCATCAAAGACTACCGCGGCATCCTGTGCAGCTTTGCGGCCGCCATTGGCGTGGCGTGCCTGTGCGCCCTGGCCGCGCTGGCGCTGGGGCTGCCGCCGGTCGAGGGCCTGTTGGCATCAATTGCTCTGGGCTACGGCGTTATGCTCGCCTGGGACGTGGTGCTGCTATACCGGTATTTTCCTCAGAGCGACCGCAGCCCCTGGCTCTTTTTGCAGTGGCTCGATCAGTTTATGCCGCTGGCGCTTACGGGCCTGTTCACCAACCTGCGCCTCTTTGCGCATTTGGTGATAATTTGGGCCGGTCCCATTGGCGTGCAGGTCAAGGGCTTGTTTTATGGTGCGCCCTACCACGATGTGCCGGCGCTTATCGCGTTTTTGACAATCCTGGTCACGTCCGTCAACTTTGTGGTCTCGGTCGAGGTCAATTTCTATCCGCGCTACCGCGACTACTACAGCCTGTTCAACGACGGTGGCGTGGTGGGCGACATTGTGGTGGCCGAGGAGGAAATGCTCTCCACGCTCAACCGAGAACTGCGGTTTTGTGCGCTCAAACAGTTGTTTGTGACCGCGGCGGTCATTTCGCTCGAGACCACGGTGCTCTCGGCCCTACCGTTGGGCTTTAATAACCTGATGCACGCGTATTTTCGCACGCTGTGCGTGGGCTATGGCCTGTATGCCGTGGGCAATACGGTGTTGCTCATCTTGCTGTACTTTACCGACTACAAGGGGGCCGTGCTGGCCTCGGGGCTGTTTGCTGGTGTGGCCGGGCTAGCGAATGCCGTTTCTCTGCTCTTGCCGCAGCAGTTTTACGGCTTTGGCTTTTTGTTGGGTGCAGCGGTGTTTTTTATCGTGGCGCTGCTGCGGCTCGATACCTATACCGCCAACTTGCCGTATCGTATCCTGAGCCAGCAGCCCATGGTGGCGACTGACAAGACGGGCTGGTTTACCGAACTTGGCCGGGTGCTCGACCGTGTTGAGCAACGCTACGAGGCCAAGCGCGTGGGCGGTGAGCCGCGCAGTGCGTTTGAACGTATGGTGGTTCGCCTGTACCAAAAACATTGGGGAGGTTCTGATGATCGATAAGTTGATGTCTCGCCGCTGCCTGATCGAGGCGGCTGCCGGTGCGCTGTTGCTTTCGGGCTGCTCGTCTCAGGACGAATCCTCGACCAAAAAGGTCAAAAAGCAGGACAAGATTAAAAAGGCTGAGGCCTCGGGCGAGACCAAGCACCTTCGCGATAAGGACGAGCTGTACGAGGTCTACGACGACTCGGGCATTGTGACCATGTACCTGACGGTCTCGCGCGGTAACAGCTCCGAGAACACCGATCATAGCTGGGCCGAGATCAATACGTACTCGGTGTATGACTACGCCGACATGGGCGTGACGCGCTATCAGGTAATGGGGCTTTTGCAGGCGGGCGACGAAGACGGCCCGGTGGCCGGCGAGGTTGGTTATGGCGAGGAAGCGCCCAATGCTACCGTGCAGGTGCGCGGCCAGACGTCGAGCATGAACTCGCAAAAGAATTACAAGGTGGAGCTCAAAAAGGGCAAGGGTACCTGGCGCCAACAGCGCGCGATTGCGCTCAACAAGCACATGGGCGAGGGTATGCGTTTTCGCAACAAGATGGCCTATGACCTTATCCGCGGGATTCCCCAGATGATGGGCCTGCGCACGCAGTTTGTGCATCTGTGGGTGTGCGACCAGACCGAAAAGTCCAACGATACCTTTGAGGACTACGGCCTGTTTACGCAGGTGGAGCAGCTCAATAAGACGGCGCTTAAGGCGCACGGCTTGGATAAGAGCGGGCACCTGTACAAGGTGAACAGCTTTGATTTCCATCGCTACGAGGACACCATTAAGCTTGCCGATGATCCCGACTATAACCAGGCAAACTTTGAGGGCATGCTCGAGATTAAGGGCGATACGGACCACACCAAGCTCATCGAGATGCTCGATGCGCTCAACGACGAATTGCAAAAGATAGATAACGTGCTCGACACCTACTTTGATACCGAGAACCTGGTCTATTGGCTGGCGTTTCAGATCCTTACGGGCAACTGCGATACGCAGAACCGCAACTGTTATCTGTACAGCCCGCTCAACTCAAATACCTGGTACTTTTTGGATTGGGACAACGACGGCATGCTGCGCAAGCTGGAACTTTCTCTTACCGGGTTTTCGGACTACGCGAGCTGGGAGCGCGGCGCAAGCAACTACTGGGGCAACGTGCTGTTTAACCGCGCGTTGCGCAGCAAGGCGTTCCGCGGTGAGCTCGATCGCGCCGTCAAGGACCTGCGTACGTATTTGACCGAGACGCGCCTGACCAAGATGATCAAGCATTATCGCGAGGTTACCGAATCGCTAGTCTTTGCTTCGCCCGATATCGATAATCTGCCTGTCACCAAGGACCAATATGAGCAGATCGCCGCGGCGATTCCCTCCGAGATCGAGGAGAACTACAAGAGCTTTCGCGAGAGTTTTAAAAAGCCCATGCCTTTCTACATCGGCGTGCCGCAGATCGATAACGGCAAGCTGCGCATTAACTGGGATGCGTCCTACGATTTTGAGGCGCGCGACATTCGCTACACCGTTGAGCTTGCGCGCGACTATGCCATAAGCGACGTGGTCTTTAAGGCCGAGGATGTGCTGCTTCCCGAGGTGACCTGCGATGCGCCCGATACCGGCCAGTATTTTGTGCGCGTGCGTGCCACCAACTCCGACGGCTATACGCAAGATGCGTTTGACTACTATGTGACCGACGACGGCAAGCACTACGGCATGAAGTGTTTTTACGTGCAAGACGGCGGTAAGGTCGTGGAGGATACGTATGAGGAGGGCTAGCGCGCTGCTTGAGCGCCTGGCGGCACCGCCTGTGCGTGCCACGCAGGAGCGTTACCGCCACGAGCTCAAATATCTCATTAACGAGGGCGAGCACGCCGCGCTTGCCTGTCGCATGGCGCCTGTATTTAAGCTAGACAAACATGCGCGGGCGGGCGGTTACACCATTCGCAGCCTGTATTTTGACGACTACTGCAACTCGGCCTACGAGGAAAAAGACGCCGGCATTCTCATGCGCAAAAAGTATCGCGTACGCATCTATAACGGCAGCGACAAGGTGATTAAGCTCGAGCGCAAAAAGAAGTACGGTAGCTGGATCTATAAGGAGGACGCGCCGCTCACACGTGGCGAGTTTGAGCAGATTCTGGCTGGCGACTACGGCTTTTTGCTGAGGAGCCCTTATCCGCTCTGTCGCGAGTTCTACATCGAGTGCATCTGCAACATGATGCGCCCACGGACCATTGTGGACTACGAGCGCGAGCCGTGGGTGATGGACGAGGGCACCGTGCGCATTACGTTTGACATGAATGTGCGTGCCGCGGTGGGAAGCTTCGATATCTTTGACGTGACGCTGGCCGCGTTGCCGGTCCTGGAGCCCGGTAAGCTGGTGATGGAGGTCAAGTTTACGGAGTTTTGCCCGCAGCTGGTGCGCGATATGGTGCCGCCGGGCGCGGCCGAACTCACGGCGGTCTCTAAGTACTGCCTGTGTTATGACAAGACCGCCTACCTGCGCGGATTTAATTACTGGGAATCGGATTTTGGGAACCGAGGGGATATTTAGACCATGAGCACCAGGGACTTTTTTAAGAACTCCGTCTTGGAGGCGTTCGGTCAGGTCGACCCTGCCAAGATTGGCCTTTCGCTGCTCGTGGCGCTCGCCATGGGCATCCTGATCTATTACGTGTACAAGCGCTTTTTTACCGGCGTGGTGTATTCGCGTAGCTTTGCCGTGACGCTCGTGGGCATGTCCGTGCTCACCTGCATGGTCACGCTCGCGATCTCGACCAACGTGGTCATCTCGCTCGGTATGGTCGGTGCTCTGTCCATCGTCCGCTACCGTACGGCGGTCAAGGACCCGCTCGACCTGCTGTATCTGTTTTGGGCCATTACCACGGGCATTACGGCAGGCGCCGGCATGTATGCGCTCGTGGGGCTTACGGCAGTGGTGATCGTGGTGATGATCGCCGGCTTTGCGAGCCACCAGGACAAGGCGCGCGTGTACATGATGGTCATCCACTACACGGGCCAGACCACCGGCGACGATATCGTGCGCGCGTTTGGGCGCACCAAGTTCACCGTCAAGTCTAAGACGATGCGCGGCGACAAAGTCGAGATGGCCGTCGAGCTCTTCTCGGACGGCGTTGACATGCCCTATGCGGACGCTATTCGCGCGCTTGACGGCGTGGAGGACCTCACACTCATCCAGTACAACGGCGAATACCACGGCTAATTATGTTCCGGCGTTTTAACAAACGCCGGACCGCTCGACGCTGCGCGGGCATCTGCCGGGCGATCTGCCGCTCAAACCGTCGCTCGCGTACATAAAGTACGCTTCGCTCCTCTTTCGCGGCACCTCGCCACGGCAGTTGCCCGCTCGCTGACGTTTGCTCGACCTGGGTGGGCCGATTTTGTTCGGATGCCGTCTTCACGGGTATTATGGTGAAAGCGATTTCAATGACAGGGGTGCTCGTGGTAAAGATGAAAGATGTGGCCGAGTTGGCCGGCGTTTCGAGCGCCGCCGTCTCGCGCTACCTCAACGGCGGATATATCTCGGCGGACAAGGCCCAGCGCATTAAGCAGGCGATTGAACTGACCGGATACGTGCGGTCCAGTCAGGCTCGCGCGCTGCGCACCGGCTCCACCAAGCTCATCGGCGTCATCGTGCCCAAGATCAACTCGCATTACCGCCGGCATTGGCCAGGTGCTCGGTCGCCGTGGCTACCAGATGCTGCTTGCCAATACCGATAATGCGGCCGATCGCGAGCTCGAATACCTCGATTTATTCCAAAACCATCCGGTTGACGGCATTGTGCTGGTGGCAACCATGATCACCGACGAGCACCGTCGCGCGATTGACTCGTGCCGTGTGCCCATTGTGCTGATCGGTCAACATGTCGAGGGCGCGGCGTGCGTGTATCACGACGATTACGAGGCCGCTTTTGAGCTGGGCCATGCGCTTGCGGGTCGCGTGGACGGCAAGATCGCTTACATTGGGGTTACCGAGGAGGACCGCGCGGCTGGTTATGACCGCCGTCGCGGTTTTGAGGCCGGCTTGCGCGCCGCGGGTAACCCGCTCGATGCCGCCTTGATTCGTCTGGGCTCGTTTACGCTCGACTCGGGCTATGGTGCGGCGCGTGAACTGCTTTCTGCCGCTCCCGATGTTTCGTTTATCGCGTGCGCGACCGATACCATGGCGGCGGGCGCGCTTCGTGCCATCGATGAGGTTCGCGGCGTGGGCGAGGGCATGCATCGCGTAAGCGGTTTTGGCGACAACGCGTTTTTGCGCGCGCTGACGGGCGGCATTCCCACCGTGCATTATGGCTACCTGACCAGTGGCGTCGAGGCGACCAATATGCTGATCAACACGCTCGATGGCGTGGAGGGGGAGAGCGGTCTAAAGACGCTCAAGCTCGGCCATCAGCTTATGAATGTCTAGGCCTTGGACGTCTGCCTGCCTCTGAGTCGTCTGTTTTTGCCTTAAAACTACCATTCGCCGGCCTATTCCTACCGTTCACCCTAAAGTGAAAACGATTACAGACATATGAAACTGAAATCGTTTACAGTGTAAGTATCAAAGATGGCCGGGTGTACATGCGCCCGTTGGAGGAAAGGGAAGTCATGGACTACCGTAAATCAGCCCAAGAGGTGCTCGACAACGTCGGAGGCGCCGGCAACGTTGTTTCGGCCGCACACTGCGCCACGCGTCTGCGCCTGGTGATTGCCGATAACGCCAAGGTCGACACGGAGGCCCTCGAGAACATCGACGGCGCCAAGGGCGTCTTTGAGGCCCAAGGCCAGCTCCAGATTATTTTTGGCACTGGCACCGTCAACAAGGTCTACGACGAGTTCATTGCGGTCAGCGGCGTCGAGGCTGCCACCAAGGCCGAGGTCAAGGAGGCCGCGGCGCAGCAGCAGAACATCTTTATGCGTGCCATTAAGGTGCTCGGCGACGTCTTTGTCCCCATCATCCCCGCCATCGTGGCTTCGGGCTTGCTGCTGGGCATTATGAGCGCCCTCAACTTTATGGCCTCCAACGGCTTTATCGCGCTCGACACCAATAACTTTATCTACAAGATCGCCGACCTGGTCTCGGGCACGTCCTTCGGCATTCTGCAGATCCTGATCGGCTACTCCGCCGCAAAGGCCTTTGGCGCCAACCCGTATCTGGGTGCCGTCGTCGGCGGTGCGTTCATCAACTCCTCGCTGCAGAGCGCCTACACGGTTGCCTCCGAGGGCGTGCAGACCATGGTCACCGTCATTCCCGGCGTGTACAGCTTTGAGTGGGTCGGCTATCAGGGGCATGTGATCCCCATCGTTATCGCCTGCGCCATTCTCGCCTTCCTCGAGAAGCGTCTGCACAAGATCGTTCCCGAGATGTTTGACCTCTTTGTGACCCCGCTCGTCTCGGTGTTCGTGACCGTGCTCGTGACGCTCGTTGCCGTCGGCCCCATCTTTGTCTGGGCCGAGAACGCCATCCTCGGTCTGATCCAGGCCCTGCTGACCCTGCCCTTCGGCATCGGTTCCTTTATCGTCGGCCTGTTCTATGCCCCCACGGTCGTTACCGGTATCCACCAGATGTACACCGCCATCGACCTGGGCCAGCTCGCCCAGTACGGCGTGACCTATTGGCTGCCCATCGCCAGCGCCGCCAACATCGCTCAGGGTGGTGCCGCGCTCGCCGTTGCCTTTAAGACCCGCGATGCCAAGATCAAGGGACTGGCGCTTCCTTCGGCCCTGTCCGCCTTCATGGGCATTACCGAGCCTGCCATCTTTGGTGTGAACCTGCGCTTCTTTAAGCCCTTCATCGCCGGCTGCATCGGCGGCGGTTGCGGTGCCCTGGTCTGCGCGCTCACTTCGCTGGCTGCCTCCGGCACGGGCGTTACCGGTATCTTCGGTATCCTGCTGTGCCTGGCCCAACCCGTGCAGTACGCGATCATGTTTGCGGTCGCCGCGCTGGTTTCCTTTGCCGTCTCGTTTGTCCTGTACAAGGACGAGCCCAAGGCTTCCGAGCAGGCCTAAGAGCTTTTGATTGAGGGGATGCCCACGGGTTGTATGCTCGCGGGCGTTTCCCGTATCTGGTGCCGATCTCTTGTGCCTTGTAACTTTCGATCCGTTAGGACTTTGATATGTCTAATGCACTTGGTCGCGACCTTGCAAAGCTGGTCGCCGCTGTTGACGCCGCCGCCTCTGAGTGCGGTCATGGCGCGTATGGCCAACGCTTCCATATTATGCCGCCGGCGGGTTGGCTCAACGACCCCAACGGTCTTTGCCAGGCGGGCGGCGTGTTCCATGCCTATTTTCAGTATGCGCCGTTTGATGTCGAGGGCGGCGTTAAGGCCTGGGGTCATGCGACAAGCCGCGACCTTATGAACTGGGAATATGTTGGCGCGCCGCTGCTTCCCGACGAGCCGTTTGACTGCCATGGCGTGTACTCGGGCTCCGCGCTTGCCGAGGATGGCCGCATTCGCGTGCTCTATACGGGCAACGTTAAGCTTTCCGATGCGGACGGCACGTACGACTACGTCAATACCGGCCGCCGCGCCGATACTGTTTATGTCGAGAGCGTTGATGGCCTTGCCGGTCGGGAGTTCAGCCAAAAGCGCGTGGTGCTGGCGTCCGAGGATTATCCCGAGGATTTGACCTGCCACGTGCGTGACCCCAAGGTGTGGCGCGATGATGATGGACGTTACCACATGGTGCTGGGCGCGCGTCGTCGCGTGGACGGGCCGCATGTCGATAGTCGATTTTGCGCCATGCACGGCGAGGGTGCCGGGCGCGATGTGGGCGAGATCCTGGTGTACGGTTCGGCGGACATGATGAGCTGGGAGCTCGAGAGCCGTGTGTCTACGCCCGAGCGCTTTGGCTTTATGTGGGAGTGCCCGGGATACCTTGAGCTTGAGTCGGATGGCGGTGTACCGGCGAAGTGGCTGTCCTTCTCGCCCCAGGGGCTCGAAGGTGGTCGTTGGGACCGCGGTAATGTGTATGCTGCTGGCTATATGCCTGTAACGGGTGACATCACCGGTGATAATGACACTTATGAGCTGGGCGAGTTCCGCCTGTGGGACGCCGGTTTTGACTTCTATGCTCCGCAGGAGTTTACGTCCGAGGATGGTCGACATATTCTGATCGGCTGGATGGGCATGCCCGATGAGCCGACCTATGGCAACGCACCCACCGTGGCGTGTGGCTGGCAGCACTGTATGACGGTGCCGCGTGAGCTTACAGCCGGTGCTGGCGGCTTGGTGCTGCAGCAGCCGGCGCGCGAGATCGAGCGCCATTATGCCTCGGTGCGTGTGGGGGCGGGCTCGTTGGAGGTTGACGGCGATACCTGCTTTGACGTTGTTGCCAACGGTGTCGATGGCGCGTTTACCGCGACCGTTGATGGCGAGCTGAAGTTGGCGTTTGTGCCCGCCGAGGGCGAACTGCCCTCGCGCTTTGAGATGCGATTTACCGATGAGGGTCGCGCTTCTGCCGGCTGCGGTCGTACCGTGCGCTGGGAGCCCGTCGACGAGGTGCGCAACGTGCGCATTGTTGGCGATGTCTCGTCGGTCGAGGTGTTTGTGAACGATGGCTCGCTCGTGTTTTCGACGCGCATCTATCCCGAGGCCTATGGCGTGACCGTTGACGCTCCGGGCGCGAATGTGACCTATCACACGCTCAACATCTAAGCGATTCGTCGCATATCGGCGCTATACTGCAGCCGTAGCCCACGATGCGGGAAACATCCGCATCGTGGGTTTTTGTTATGGAGGGAAGGTGCCGTATGGGCGTAGAAGAGGCCTGGGCTTTGAGCGCCAGCGCGCGTGAGGCGCGGTTGCTTGCGGCGTCGCATGTGCCGGCAGCGCTGTCGTTGCTGGGGATTGTACGGCCCGGCGATCGTCTGGTGGCCTTTGCGGATGACTTTGCCGATGCGTTTGCGAGCGGCTTTGATGACTGCGATGTTGTGCTCGTGGGCTCGCCGTCCGCCGAGGCGTTTGCCGCCGCATCCGAGGGCTTTGATGCTTCGTTTGATGCCGAGGGTCCGCACCTGT
>CABUMZ010000028.1 GCA_902492825.1 uncultured Collinsella sp. | reverse complement strand
TCGAGGCCGAGCGCAAAATGGATTCTAAAAAACACCTTGCCAAATAGGAGCGTCACTGGCGTCGGCAAAAAATGGGATAGAGTAGGACAAACGCGTCGAATACGAACGGCGGGGGAGAGCGGGCAAGTGCGTCCGCGTGGGAGAGGTTGCCGTCCATGTTGGAGCTCAAAGGTATTTGCAAAAGGTACGTCACGCAGTCGTTTACGCAGGTGGCGCTCGATAACGTGAGCCTGGCTTTTCGCGATAACGAGTTCGTGGCCATTCTGGGTCCCTCGGGCTCGGGTAAAACCACGATGCTCAACGTTGTCGGTGGGCTCGATCATTTCGATTCCGGCGACCTGCTGATCGACGGTATTTCGACCAAGGACTTTCGCGATCGCGATTGGGATGCCTACCGCAACAACCGCATCGGCTTTGTGTTCCAGAGCTATAACCTCATTCCGCATCAGACCATCTTGGAAAACGTGGAGCTGGCGCTGACGCTCACGGGCGTGGGGCATGCCGAGCGCCGCCAGCGTGCGCGCGAGGCGTTGGAGAAAGTCGGCCTGGGCGAGCACGTTGACAAGCGCCCGAGCCAGCTTTCGGGCGGGCAGATGCAGCGTGTGGCCATCGCCCGCGCCCTGATTAATGATCCCGAGATTGTGCTGGCAGACGAGCCGACCGGCGCTTTGGATTCAACGACATCCGTACAGGTCATGGATCTGCTCAAGGACGTGGCGCGCGACCGTCTGGTTATTATGGTCACGCACAATCCCGAGCTGGCGTACCAGTACGCCACGCGCATCGTTAACCTGGCGGACGGCAAGATCACCGACGATTCCGATCCTTTCGATGTCGCTGACGCCACGCGCCGCGAGGCAAAGCCTACACGCAAGACCTCGATGAGCTTTGTGACGGCGCTGGGGCTTTCTGCCCGCAACCTTATGACCAAAAAGGGCCGTACGGCCATGACGGCCTTTGCGGGGTCGATTGGCATTATCGGTATTGCGGCGATCCTGGCGCTCTCCAATGGCGTGAACAATTACATCAAAAAGGTCGAGGAGGATACGCTCTCGAGCTACCCGCTTACGATCTCCAAGCAGGACTACGACCTGTCGTCCATGATGGGCGGGCAGGGGGCCACGGATGACGAGGCGTCCAACGGCGAGGATTCGTCCGACGACGGTACCGACGGCAAGGCTCAGGGAACCGATAAGATTCCCGTGGTCACGGCCGTAAAGGATATGTTTGCAAGTGTTAAGTCCAACGACATGACGAGCTTTAAGGCATGGCTCGATGCCGGTGGCGACGGCATCGATAAAGAAGTCAACGCCATCCAGTACGGCTACGGTGTATCGCCGGTTGTCTATCGTGCCGGCAAGGGCGATGAGAAGCCTGTCCGGCTGGTGCCCAACGCCATGACCGAGGCCATGAGCGGAGGTGCGAGTTCGGCGGCAACGGTGAGCATGGAATCCATGGGAACCTCGGTCTTTAACGAGATGATTGACGACCAGAGCCTGCTCGACAGCCAGTACGATGTCGTCGCCGGTCATTGGCCCACGTCTGCCAACGAAGCCGTGATGGTGCTTTCGAGTCGCGGTACGGTGGGCGACTACACGCTCTACAGCATCGGCGCGCTGGATATCGATGAGCTCAACGACCTGGTTAACAGTGCTATGACGGCCGACGGTGGGGTCAAAGCACCCGAGACCGGTACCGACTTTACCTACGACGATGCGCTGTCCACGACGTTTAAGGTGCTGTCGCCGGCCGATGCCTATCGCAAAAACGAAGAGACCGGCATGTGGGCTGACATGTCTGGCGACGCCGACTTTATGGCCGTCAAGGTTGCCGACGGTATCGACGTGCGCATTGTGGGCGTGGTGCGACCTAACGAGACGGCCAATGCGAGTGCATTGTCTCCGGGCATTGCCTATACACATGCGCTGACTCGCCGGCTTATGGAGCGCGCCGCCGATTCGCAGATTGTGCAAGAGCAGCTTGCGCATCCCGAGACGGATGTCTTTACGGGCAAGTCTTTCGATGAACTGCAGGGCGAGGCCAAGCAAGGCGTGGATCTGGGCAGCATGTTCAGTGTGGACGAGGCGGCGCTCAAGAGCGCGTTCTCGTTCGATGCGTCTGCGCTCTCGGGTGTTGCCGGCGGTATGGACCTGTCGGGTCTTGATTTGTCCGGGCTGGATATTGACCTTTCGGGCGTTGGTAAGGACATCGACTTTGGCGACATCATGGCCAAAGCGCCGGCCCCAGATTTCTCGGGTATCTTTGACGGTCTGGAACTCACGCCCGAGCAAATGCAGCAGGTGGGAACGCTAGCCAACCAGCTGTTTGAGGGCTTTTTGCAGTCTGATCAGTTTAAGGCGCTGACACCCGATGATCTTAAGGACGCGTCAAAGCTCGCCGCCGCATTCTCGACGTATCTTGAGAATGATGCCGCAGCCCAGCAAATCCTGGCCCAGCTCAAAGCGCTCGGCGGCGATGCCTTGGCCGAGCGCCTGCAACAGGCGATGACCGACTATGTCCAAAAGCAGCTGACTCCGTATCTGCAACAGGCAATGGATCAGGTGATGAAGTCGATCAGCGATCAGATTGCGGCGACGGTGTCAGCTCAGCTCAAGGCAGGTGCAGCAGGGTTCATGGGCCAGATGGCGACGCGGATGTCGTCGAGTTTTGCTAGCCTGGCGAGCGCCATGCGCGTGGATGCGAGTGCCTTTGCTCATGCCATTCACTTCAACATGGACGCCGAGGACCTGAGCTCGCTCATGATGAGCCATGCCAAGGCGTCGAAGCTCACCTACGATAACAATCTGACCACACTGGGCTATGCGGACGAGGCCGACCCCATCTCGGTCAAGATTTTCCCGCGCGACTTTGAGGCCAAGGAGCGCGTACTCGATCACATCGATGCGTACAACAAGCAGGTCAAAGCCGCTGGCCATGATGAGCAGGCAATTTCGTACACCGACTACATGGGCATCATCATGGGTTCGGTGACCGACATCGTGAACACCATCAGCTTGGTGCTCATCGCATTCGTGAGTATCAGCCTGGTGGTGAGCTCCATTATGATCGGCATCATCACCTACATCAGCGTGCTGGAGCGCAAAAAGGAGATTGGCATCCTGCGCGCGATCGGCGCGTCGAAGCGCAACGTGGCCAACGTATTCAATGCCGAGACCTTTATCGAGGGCCTTATCGCCGGCGTCTTTGCCATTGTCGTCGTGGTGGCCGTGAGCTTCCCGGTCAATGCTTGGGCGCTTGCGACCAAACAGGTCCCCAACCTAATGAGTCTGCCCGTGCAGGATGCGCTGGTGCTCATCGCGATTTCGGTGCTGCTGACGGTCGTTGCCGGCCTGCTGCCGGCCCGCAGCGCATCCAAAAAAGACCCCGTGGAAGCCCTGCGCTCCGAATAATGTGACAAAGGGACAGTCCTTTGTCACGTTCGTTGATATGAGAGAAGAGTAGATGATCCTTTCGCTGGCCCCTATGGAGGGGATTACCGGGCATGTGTTCCGTCGCGTGCATGCGGAGTGCTTCGGTGCGCTCGATTGCTATTACACGCCGTTTTTGCCGCCGCCGCGGGTGGGAAACCGCTTTGGCGGCAAGGCGTTTAAGGAGATCGATCCTGCCAATAACCAGGGGCTCAACGTGGTGCCTCAGCTGATGTCCAAGAACGCGGACGAGTTTGTGTGGGCGGCACAGGTGCTCGCCGACATGGGCTACCGCGAGGTCAATCTCAACCTGGGTTGCCCTTCGGGAACGGTTGTCGCCAAGGGCAAGGGCTCGGGTTTCTTGCGCAATCTCGACGAGCTCGAGGCGTTCTTAAGCGATGTGTGCGAGCGGTCGCCGTTGCCGGTGTCGGTAAAGACCAGGCTGGAGCTGGAGAATGACGACGAATACGAGCGCGTGCTCGATCTGTATTGCCGCATGCCGTTGGCAGAGCTGATCGTGCATCCGCGCGTACAGAAGGACCGCTATACGGGCTCGCCGCGCAAAGAGTTTTATGGCGAGACGCTGGAGCGTGCGCCGTTCCCCGTGGCCTATAACGGTGACATTTTTGATCTTGAGGATATGGACGCGTTGGTGGAGGCCTATCCCGGCACGCGCCATGTGATGTTGGGGCGTGGCCTGCTCGCGAACCCCGCTCTGGCTCGCATGGTCAAGGGCGGCCCTGCTGCAACGGCTGCTGAGCTGCAGCGCTTCCACGACACGCTGTTTGCGGCATATGCAGAAGAGATTGGCGGCAATGCGGTCTTCCGCATGAAGGAGTGGTGGTTCTACGCCAAGTGCGCTTTCGCTGATCCCGCTACCGTCCACAAGATCGTACGCAAGACCAAAAAGGTCGACGAATACCGCGCTGCCGTCGAGCGCGTCTTTCGTGAACAGCCGCTTGCACCCACAGCTCGCTTCCACGGCTAGCTAGTCATCGGGGGCGTTCTTTAACGACTGGTCATTTAAGGACGTCCCCAACGACTATGTAGCAAAAAGCTGTACACCAGCATCCAAAGATGTCGAAAAATGTCGACTTTGGATGCTGGTGTACATGTTTAGGCCGTATGGGGTGGGGCCTTGGACGGACGGGATGCGCGTACTAGAGCAGGTTCTCTTGCGCCCACGCGATGATGTCGCTCGATTCGTAGAGTGGCTTGCCGTCGATGAACAGGCAGGGAACCTGGCGCTTTCCGCCGACGGCGATGAGTGTCTGTTCGGCATCGGAGTCGGTTGAGATGTTGCGCTCGGGAATGGTCACGCCGTTATCGGCCAGAAAGCGCTTGACCTTTATGCAATACGGGCAGCCGGTCATAACGTAGAGCACGAGCTCGTGATCAGTAGTCATAGGTCTCCAATCGGTTGCGGTTTTGATTGAAATACCCAAAGCCGCCGCGGTCTATGCGCACGTCAACGACGACTCGATGGCCTGGACCAGAAACGCCGTGGCTCCGGTGCCGCAGGGCTTGTCGTAGTAGTCAACAAAGCGCTGGTCGGCAAGATAGCCGTGGGCGAGGCCCAGGTACGCCTCGTCTTGGGGCTCGCATCCCCAGTTGAGAGCAATCCATCGACGGTGCATTGTAACCAGTTTTTGGGCTTCGTTGCTCTCTGGGTCGCCAATGCCCATGGCAATCGAGAGCTGGCCCAAAATGGCGCGTTCAAGTTCCTTCATGTCGTTCCATGTCTGAGGATCCATATCCAGTAACGTTTCGTTTGCTGCATCGATAGCCTCATTGCCATAGCGAGCTCGAGCCTCGGCGCCGTAGCATTCCTCGTTTTCCTGCACGGTGCGCCAGCGCCCCAGTTGCGGCAGGACGGCGCCCATGAGCGAGACGGCTTCGTCAAGCGACATGCCGGTGTTTTGCGCCAGGCGCGGGGCACAGTCCTCGATCATCGCCTCCATGGTGGTGGCGTAGGTGTACTTGCCGTGGTCGTAGCACCACTTGCAGTAATGGTCGGTCGTGGCGCCCGTGGCATCGGTGCCGCAGTCGTCGGGCGTGAGTATCATGCCGCAGCTCTGACAATAGTGCTCGGGCATTTCGAGCAGGTGAGACAGGGGCTCGCCGGTTACGGCGGCAATGAGCTTCATCATGTCGATGCCCGGTGTGACCTCGCCGCGCTCCCAACGGCTGATGGCCTGGCGTGTGACGAAGAGCTTGGCGGCGAGCTGCTCTTGGGTAAGGTGATGGGCGCGGCGGACAGCGATGAGCTTTTCTGCAAAGGCCATAGCGGCTCCTTTCTGCTGGTTGATGGCTTAAGCATACGCGGTGACAGGCGCCCTTCCAAGCAACCGTTGGTTGCACGACGGGGGACCGCGGCGAAGAATTGCGCGTAACGCCCCATGCCCCCATGCCGTACAATGACCGGCATGGAACCTATCGCACACATACATACCGACCTGCCGCAGAAGTTCGGCATCCCGCGCAACAGCTTTTTGGCGCCCCATCTGCAGGGACGCATCGATTTTGAGCCGGAATATGCCTCCAATGCAGCGGTTGAGGGTCTGGACTCCTTCTCTCACCTGTGGCTGCTGTGGCGCTTCGAAAACGGAACGCCCGGCGGCACGGCTAAGGATATTGCCGTCGACGCTAAAACGCAGGACAGGTCCGGCACCAACGTCAAGTGGTCGAAAACCGTGCGCCCGCCGCGCCTGGGTGGAGCCGAGCGCGTGGGCGTGCTTGCCACGCGCAGTCCGTTTCGCCCTAATCCCATCGGTCTCACCTGCGTTAAGCTCGACCGCGTGGAGCTTACCGACGACGGCCCCATCATCCATGTGCTGGGAGCAGATCTGCGCGACGGTACGCCCATCTACGACATTAAGCCCTACATTCCGTTTGCGGACTGCCACCCGGATGCAACGGGCGGCTGGATTGAGGATGCTCCGTGGCAAGAGCTCGATGTTGAGTTTCCGCAGGCGCTGCAGGATATGGTCTCGCCTGCAAAGCTCCCCGGCTTGGTCGAGGTCCTTCGCCAAGATCCGCGCCGCGCGGGCAGCAAGCACGAGCCAAACCGCGTCTATCATCTTGCCTTCGCCGGGCTCGACATATCGTTTACGGTCGATGAAACCCAGCTAACCGTAGTCGCCGTCAACGACGCGCGAGACTAACCAGCCATTCGCCCGCACCCGTCAAATTAAGCGCCAAACCCCGCGCCAAAACCGCCCGTGCTGGTGGACAATAGCGCCTATCGAAACAGTCTACTTTGCACGGGGGTCCAGCATGAAATACGACTTCACTTCAATCATCGACCGCCACGGCATGGACTCCATCGCCGTTGACTCTTGGGGCGAGATCCCCGGTATGGCTCCGAACGCACCCGACGAGGGCTTCGACCGCATCCCCATGTGGGTGGCCGACATGAATTTTGCCACGGTGCCCACGGTCCAGGAACACATCATTCAGCGTGCCCAGCACCCCATGTTTGGCTACTTTAACCCGCGCGCTGAGTACTTCGATCGCATCATCGAATGGCAGAATCGCCGCAATGGCGTCGAAGGTTTGAGCCCTGAACATATCGGCTACGAAAACGGCGTGCTGGGCGGTGTCGTGTCGACGCTACGCGCGTATGTCCAGCCAGGCGATGCGGTGCTGGTCCACAGCCCTACCTACATCGGCTTTACCAAGTCCATCGAGGCCGCGGGCTATCGTATTGTCCACAGCCCGCTTAAGCTCGACAACCGGGGCGTGTGGCGCATGGACTTTGAGGACATGGAGCGTAAGCTCGCCCAAAACCACATTCATGCCGCGGTGTTCTGCTCGCCGCACAATCCCTGCGGCCGCGTATGGGAGCGTGACGAGATCGAGCGCGCCATGGACATCTATCGCCAGCACGATTGCGTGGTGATCTCGGACGAGATTTGGTCCGATATCATCCTGCCGGGTCACAAGCATATCCCGACGCAGTCGGTGAGCGAGGATGCCCGCATGCGCACGGTTGCCCTCTATGCGCCCAGCAAGACGTTCAACCTGGCGGGCCTGGTCGGCAGCTACCACATCATCTATAACGAGACGCTGCGCGACCGCGTGTGCGCCGTGTCCGACAAGACCCACTACAACGAGATGAACGTCCTCTCTATGCATGCGCTTATCGGTGCCTACCAGCCGCAGGGCTACGAGTGGGTGGACGAGCTCAACCAGGTGCTTGCCGGCAATATCGAGTACTTCTGCAATTACGTGGACGAGCATTTTGAGGGCGTGTCCTATTCGCGTCCGCAGGGCGCGTACATGGTGTTTCTGGACTGCACCGAGTGGTGCCGCGAGCATGGCCGCGATATTCAGTGGCTGCTCGACGAGGGGGCGCGCGTAGGCGTGGGATATCAGGACGGCCGCCCGTTCCACGGGCCCTGCCACATTCGCGTGAATCTGGCACTGCCGCTTTCGCGCGTAAGGGAAGCGTGCGACCGCCTGGACCGCTACGTTTTTAATGCACGGTAAGCGTGCGCTGCATGCGGGGTCTTCTGCCAAGTCGGCCGGAAGGCCCCGCATGGTAAAACGTCTGTAACCATTGGGTACTCGTGTGGTTTTGTTTGCTATTATCTTTAACCATTTCAGTCTGTAAACAGGATCGTCTGGAGTTCGATGAAAAGACCCCGTCGCTCGGCTGCCATTTCGTTGTTTGTCGCGCTTGCGGTGGCGAGCGCCTTTGTCATAGCGATGGCCGGCTGTTCCGGGCACAATGACGAAGCCTCGACGCCAGCATCAAAAGCCCCGGACGCCTCGCAGGCCAAAGACGACAACCTTAAGACGCTCAACGTCGGCAGTGACCTCTATCCACCGTTTGTGTATACCGACGAGTACGGCGATATCGTTGGCCTGGATGTCGAGATATTAACCGAGGCTTTGGCCCGCATTGGTTATAAGCCAAAATACCAGCTGATCGACTGGGAAAAGAAGAAAGAGCTGCTGGCGAGCGGCGAACTCGATTGCGTCATGGGCAGCTTTAGCATGACGGGTCGCGAAAACGAATATCGTTGGGCCGGCCCGTACCTTGCGAGCCGCCAGGTGGTCGCGGTCGATCCCCAGAGCGATATCTACACGCTTGCCGATCTTGAGGATAAGATCGTGGCGGTTCAGTCCACCACCAAGCCCGAGGGCATTTTGCTCAATCGCACAAATGAAAACGTTCCGCAGATCAAGGAGCTCTACAGCTTTTCGGACGGTTCATATCTGAACCCGGCGCTCGTCGAGGGCCTGGTCGACGCTGTCGCCGCGCATGAGTCCTCGTTCCTCACCTACGAAAAAGACTATGGTGTGACATATCGCATTTTGGATGAGCCGCTGCTAAAGGTTGGTTTGGGCACCGCTTTCGATATCAACGATACGCGCGGCATCGACGTCAAGCTCACTCATGCCTACCAAGAAATGCTTGCCGATGGCACCATGGAACGTCTGGTGTCAAAGTACTTTGATGACCCTTCGCCATTTTTGAATATGGAGGGCCTGTCATGATCGATGCGCCCGACCACGCCGCTCAGGAGCGGGGCAATCGTTCGACAGGGGCATGGCTCCTTGTCGCTCTGCTGGGGATAGCGCTCTCGGTTGTTGCCGGCATGATGAGCTACGGTTACACGACGGTCCAAGCCGAGCAGCGCTTTGCCGACGTTGTCGATTACGTGGCGACGCAGAGCCTTTCCTACGACGCGTTCAACAGCGCCTATGCGACCAAAAACCTGATTCGCGTTATGGAGATTGCCGGAGGGGCTGCTCGCGATATGGAGCGCGACGGTTCGGTGGATAACGCCATGCTGGAGCAATACGCCGACCAGTTCAACGTGAGCGCGCTGATTGTGACGGATGCATCGGGCAATTTGGTGTCCGAGTCCTCGACGGGCGATGTGGGCTACGGGTCGCTCGCTACGTATCTCAAGGAAGCGCCCGTGCTGGAGGTGGCAACTCATCCGCTTAAGTCCTATACCGCCCGCATTACGCTTTCGGATGATTCGGTTGCAGACATTGGTTGCGTGACCCGGCGGGATGGCGAGGGTATCGTTATCGCGGTAAGGCATCAGAGCGCGAAGGCGGTTGCAAGCAATACGCTCAAACTGCAGAGTTTGCTCGAAGGCTATGAAACCATCGATAGCGGCAATATCGTGATCGAAAGCGACGGCAAGGTCGTTGCGACCAATGCCGTTGAACCCACCGTATTGGGCGTGTTCGATCTGCCTGCGACGGATGTCTTCATTGTCGACGGTATTAAGGATCGATGCCTGGCTGGTAAGGTCAGATTGGTTAACGCCGACGGCGAGTGGTATTTGGGCACATTTGGAAAAGCGCACAAATTCTATGTGTATACCTATGCCTCGGCGCAGCGCTACTTTGAGGTCGCCGCGGCTGTTGCCGCCGGCGTGCTGGTGCTCTACGGCGGTGTTATAGCCGTTGTTGTGACGGTGCGTCGCCGCGCTGATCGTCGACGTATGACGGACTTGCTGCAGCAGGAGCGCGACTATGGCGACAAGCTGGCAAAGGCGGCGCGTGAGGCCTCGTCTGCCAACTCGGCAAAGACAGAGTTTCTGCGTCGCATGAGCCACGATCTGCGCACGCCCATCAACGGCATTCGCGGCATGGTCGAGGTTGGCGATGCCAATGCGGACGATCTGCAAAAGCAGACTGAGTGCCGCTCAAAAATCTGGACGGCATCGGGACTGCTGCTCGACCTTGCCAACGAGGCCCTCGATATGAGTCGCCTGGAGAGCGGACAGGTCGACCTGAACCTCGTGCCCATAAATTTGGTGGCCCTCAACTGTGAAGTGCGCGATATTCTGGAGCGCCAGGCCGAGGAGCGTCTGGTGACAATTATCTGCGACCAGCAGACGCTTAATCATCCCTATGCGCGGGTGAGCGTGACGCACCTCAAGCGCTTGTTGCTCAATATTGCCGGTAATGCCGTCAAGTACAACCGCCAGGGCGGATATGTTCGCCTGGTGTGCCGCGAGGTGGAGCCAGCGGATGGCGTCCCCGTCTATGAATACACGATCGCCGACAACGGTATTGGCATGAGCGAGGAGTTCCAACAGCACCTCTACGAGCCGTTTTGCCGCGAGGAGCAGCAGGTGGAAGGCGCTTCATCGGGAACTGGCCTGGGCGCGCCTATCGCAAAACAGCTGGTGGAGCTTATGGACGGAACCATGAGCTTTACGAGCGTCTTGGGGCAGGGGACGACGTTTACCATCCGCCTGCCGTTCGAGAAATGCAAGCGCTCCGAGATTCCTCAGGCAGTTCGCGCGGATGCGGGCGATGGCGATGCGCTCCAGGGCTTGCGCGTTTTGCTCGTAGAGGATAACGATCTGAATGCCGAGATCGCGCAGTTTACGCTCAGCCGTGCCGGTGCCGTCGTGACGCATGCTAAGGATGGCGAGTCTGCCGTTGAGGCGTTTGCCGCGAGCGCACCGCACGAGTACGACGTGGTGTTGATGGACATCATGATGCCTGGCATCGATGGCCTTGAGGCCACGCGTCAGATTCGAGCGCTCGATCGCGAGGATGCCGCGACCACGCCGATTATCGCCGTGAGTGCCAATGCCTTTGCCGACGACCGCAGACTTTCGCGCGAGGCGGGCATGGACGCGCACCTGAGTAAACCCGTGAGCTCGCAGGAGCTCGTTGAGGCGCTTGCGCACATAGCCGCCGACGCTTCATAAGCATATGGCCCGGTTCCAAGGTGGGTTGGAACCGGGCCATATTGCCATTTGTGACACCTGTTCTTGAGGCTTACTTTTCTTGAATCTGCTTACCGCAAAGATGCTCAATCGAAATCTCGTAGAGCTGGACGCCCTTGATGTCTTTGGCGATTTCCTCTTCGACTTCCTCGGCAGAAGGGTAGTACTTAAGGGCGAGCTGGCGGACTTTGTCCTCGATAAACGCGGGGGTGTCATTCGCCAGGCGACAACGGCCAAAGACGACGGTGCTCATAACGTAGGGAGCCCAGTCACCGTCCTGGTACCACTCGTTGCCATATACG
Organism: uncultured Collinsella sp.; assembly: GCA_902492825.1. Taxonomy (GTDB): domain Bacteria; phylum Actinomycetota; class Coriobacteriia; order Coriobacteriales; family Coriobacteriaceae; genus Collinsella. Next base: position 6,684 of record CABUMZ010000028.1, on the reverse strand, counting down.
GTAAAGCAGACCTTGTCATCGCGCTTGAGTGCGTCGACCTTGTGGCCGGCTTTGGCGCCATGGAAATAGATCTTGTCGTGCTCGGCGTCAAAGAAGTAGTTGACGGGAATGGCGTACGGGTAGCCATCGTCGCCGTTGACGGCAAAGACGCCGCGCTTGCAGGTAGCGAGCAGTTCGCGCGCTTCCTCGTCAGTGATGGCGCGTTTCTTTCGACGTAAGGGTCTAAACATCGTTGGCTTCCTTTCTGGTCGTGCGTGGTGGTTGAGCACAAACTATAGCGAAACGGATCCGTTTTTCTTGATGCGGGCGAGTATGTTTTTGAGCTTGTTAAAGTCGAGCGGTTTGGATAGATGGGCGTTCATGCCGGCGTCGTGTGCCGCCTTGGCGTCCTCGGCAAAGGCATTGGCGGTGAGCGCGATGATGGGGATATCGGCTGCATCGACCTTCTCGCTCAGGCGAATCGCGCGGGTTGCCTCGTAACCGTCCATGTCCGGCATCATAATGTCCATCAGGATCGCATCGAAGCTGCCGGCGGGATGCGATAGGTACAGATCGACGACTTCGTTGCCGTTGGCGGCGCGGGTGACCACGACGCCCTCGGATTCTAGCAGCGCCTGGGCAATCTCGGCATTCAATTCGTTGTCTTCGGCGAGCAGTACGTTCATGTCGGTGAGCGAGCAGTCGAGCGCCCCCTCGACCGTATTCGCCCGCGCCTGGGGGTTCTTGTCGATATCGAGCGGAATCTCCACGTAGAACGAGGTGCCCGCATGGAGCTCGCTGGTGACTTCGATGGTGCCGCCCATCAGTTCAATAAGCGACTTGACGATTGGCATGCCCATGCCGGTTCCTTGGAACTTGCTACGCGCATCGTTACCTTCTTGGGCAAACGGCTCATAGATATGCTTTAAAAACTTGGAAGTCATGCCAATGCCGGTATCCGAAACGCTAAAGCAAAAGAGCGCGCGCCCGTTATCGAGTGGCTTGGTCTTTGAGCTAAAGGTGACGGAGCCGCCGTGCTTGTTGTACTTAATGCTGTTGTCTAACAGGTTGATCATGATCTGTCGGATATGGGTGGGACTGCCGACCATGTATGGCCCCGTGGTGTATGGCAGACTATTGTCCTGCATGGTGATGCCGTTATCAGATGCGCGGAGCTTGCACAGCACTAGCGTATTGTCACAGAGCTCTTTGAGGTTAAAAGGCGCATGTTCCAGTGTTATCTTGCGGTCTTCGATTTTGCCCATCTCGAGGATGTCGTTAATCAGCGAGAGCAGGTGATTGGCGGCAACACGAGCCTTGGCGCGGCTTTTGCGGGCGACCTGGATATCGCCTTCCTTCAATTCCTCGATATCGATAAGGCCCAGGATGCCGTTGAGCGGCGTACGGATGTCGTGGCTCATGCGCGTGAGGAATGCCGTCTTAGCGGCGTTGGCGGCGTCGGCTTTTTCGCGCTCGGTTCGAGCGCGCACGAGCGCCCAGATGAGCAGGACGATGCTGACCGACAACATACCGATGAGGGTGGAGGCAACGGCGGTGCGGTTGCGATAAAGGAATTGAAGCGTGTTGGATTCCTGGGCCGTGTACGACGTAGAGGAGTAATTGCTTGCGGAGAGCGATTCTCCGGCATTGATGATGCCCTTGTTGATGATTCCCAGCAGCTCGGGCTTTCCGCGCGAAATCCAGCACGAGAGCTCGCAGGTGTCAGGGAGCTCGACCGTCTCGCAGTCCTCGAGATCATAACGATCGCCGAGGGTTTTTACGCGTGAACTGGGAGCGACGACGCAGCGCGCCGTTCCCCTCCTGAGGGCGTCGAACGCTTCATCGTCGGATCGGTATTCGGTCACGGTCGCTGTGGGGAACAGACTTTCAAGTACGTTTCGGTTGATAAACGATGATTTGGTACAGGCGATGTTCTGAAGATCTTTGTTCAGGTTGCTTCCGCTGTGGATGGCGGTGAGGGATATGGTCCCCAACGATACCGACTGCACAACGCCTGATTGCTCGGCAAACCAGTAATCTCGGTATACCGGCAGCGCGACGTCTATGCTTCTCTTTGACAGGGCCTTTGACATCATCTTGTAGCTATCAAAGGCGACGGTTTCGACCGTAATGCCAAATTTATCGTGCAACGTCGTCGCAAGCGATGCGAGCGAGCCTTCCATTTTGCCGTCTTCGTCTTCGTTGCAGTAGGGGAGTTTGCCCGTAATGTAGCCGAGCGTGATGGTGTTGTTGTTCGCCTTGAGCCAGGCGCGCTCATCGCCGGTGAGCGAGGATGATCCGCTGTTTTGCGCTGAATAGTTCGATTTGACCTCGTCGTTATAGCGGGGGTTGACGCGGTTGATTGCCGCCATTGCGGAGTTGATGTTGTCCATCAGGTCGGGGCGGCTTTTGGGAACGGCAAAGTAGTAGTCGCTCGAACCGACGTAGAACATGGGCGACGCCTCGGGCGACGAAATGGTGTCGTTCATGATGATGGCGTCGACCTCGCCGTTTGCGAGCGCGTCAAAGAGAACGGAGCCTCCGTCATACTCCCTGTATGTGCAGGCGATTCCCTCGTTGGCGAGCCACTGCTGGCCGACGATGGTTTGCACAACACCGGAGTTGTAACCGATGGTGAGACCCTGGAGTGCTTGAGGGTCACCCTTGGCCAGGTCGTCACGGTCGGGCCTGGCGTAGATGTAGTAGCGCTCGGTGCCCTCGGGGTTCGAGGAAAAGAGCAGCTTTTGGGCGCGTTCCTCGGAGTAGGAGATGTTGGGCATGAGGTCGATCTCGCCTGCCTCGAGCATGTCCATAAGCTCGGTGAAGGTGCCGGAGACGTATTCGTACCGCCAGCCGGGCGTGTAGTACGACAGGGTCTGGAGGTACTCGTAACCCCATCCCGAGAGACGCTCGCCGGGGGTGCCGTTCTGGAAGCCCTCGTTGTTGACGAGCCAGCCGACGCGGACCGTCTTGACTGGCTGACTAGAGTCATCGGCAAAAGCCTGGACAGGCGCGATGGAACTCAGTGCGGCAAGCGCGGCAAGCACAATGGCCAGGGCGCGACATATAACTGAACGAAGGACAGTGGCAGCTCTCACATGCAATCCTAACGAATCGAGACAATACCGCATAAGGATACCAGCTCAGCCTGCCCAGTCGGCAGCTGTACCGCTAAACGCTCCCGCCCGGCAGTCATCGGGGACGTTCTTAAACGACTAGTCATTGGGGACGTTCTTGTTTGACTGGTCATTTAAGAACGTCCCCAATGACTAGTTCCGTTTGCTGGGGAGGCGTGGGACAATACCGAGCGAACGTGATTGGTTGTCCGTGGAAGGGGTCGCGATGAAAAAGCTCAGGACGCTTGCCGATGTGCTGCGACAGGCTGGCTTTGCACGCATTACGGGCCTGTTTCTTATTTTCTATCTGCTTTGCTCGACGGCTGTCTGGCTGTCCGAGCCCACGACCCTCACGTTTGGCGATGGTCTCTGGTTTAGCTTTGAGACGGTCTCGACGATTGGCTTTGGCGATATCCCCGCTGAAACGCCGGTTGCCCGCGGCATTACCGTCATTCTGAGCATCATCAGCATCTTCTACATCGCCATGCTCACGGGCGTGGCGGTGAACTACTGCAATACGCTTATCAAGATGCGCCAAAAGGACACCATGGCGCGCTTTATGGATGATCTGGAGCATTTGGAAGAGCTCGATCGCGACCAGCTCGCCGATCTGTCGCGCCGTGTGCGCGAGTATCGTCGACGCCAGCGCTAAGACGAACGTCGTGCGCCACAACAAGGGGGACCAAACATGAACATCACCGTCTACCTGGGTGCCAGCGCCGGCAACGACCCGGCGTTTCTGCCCGCGGTGCAGGAGCTGGGCAATTGGATTGGCGCCAACGGACACGCGCTCGTATACGGCGGGTCCAAATCGGGACTGATGGGCGCGTTCGCCGATAGCGTCCTCGAGGCAGGCGGACATGTGACGGGTGTGGAGCCGAGCTTTTTTATCGAGGCAGAGTTTCAACACGACGGAATCGACGACCTTATCGTGGCGAGCGACATGGCCGAGCGCAAAGCCAAGATGATCGAGCTCGGTGATGCGTTCATCGCATTTCCGGGCGGCACGGGCACGCTCGAGGAGATTGCCGAGGTTATGTCCGCGGTGTCGTTGGGGCACCTGAGCTCTCCGTGCATCCTGTATAACCTGGACGGTTACTACAACGACCTCAAGGCGTTGCTCGGGCACATGATTGATAAGGGGCTTTCGAGCCCGAGGCGCCAGCACGGCATCTACTTTGCCGACGATTTGCGCGAGATTGCCTCGATTATCAACGGATAAGTCTTGAGCCTGCCCCACTATGGCTCCCAATGGTGCCGTTTGCGGCGCAGGTGGTTGGCTCGTTCGGGCAACGCTCGCTCTTCAATAAAACGTATCTATGTCGACTTTGACCGCGGGAGGACCCGATGGATAACCTTGCCAAACCCACGAACCGAGCGCTGTTTTTGGTCAGCGTTGCCGTGACCGGTGCACTCGCGGGTGCCGCAGTCTGGCTGTTCTTTTTTGCGATGGAGCACGGTATCGACTATCTATGGACCGAGATTCCGCACGCGCTGGGCGTCGCTTCGCCCGAGCTTGCCAGCGGCCCGTTTGGCTTTCTGCCGTACCCGTTTTTTGTCTGCCTGCTGGGCGGCCTGTTAATCGGTCTGTACGAAAAGATGACAGGCACCAAGACCGATGACCTCAACCAGGTGATGGCTAAGGTTAAGCAAGACGGGCGCTACCCGTACGACAACCTGGGCAAGCTTTCGCTCGCGGCATTGCTGCCGCTGCTGTTTGGCGGAAGCATTGGACCGGAGGCCGGCCTGACCGGCGTTATCGCCGGTCTGTGCAGCTGGGTCGGCGACCGCATGCGTCGCTTTGGCGCCGAGTTTAGGGAGCTCACGTTGCTGGGCACCCAGGCTGCCCTGACGGCGCTCTTTACCGCGCCCGTCTTTGGCTTTGTGGCGCCGCTTGCCGGTAGCACCGACGGCCAGGGTGAAGACACCGACGATGAGTCCGCGTCCGGCGAGATCACCATCAAGCTGCCCAAGGCGCAAAAGACGGTGGTCTACGGTATTGCGATTGCCGGCGGTCTGGGCACCTACCTGCTGCTTGGACAGCTTGTGGGCGGCGGCATGGGCATGCCCAGGTTCGAGTCCGCCGAGGTGGGCAACCTAGAGCTTACCTGGCTCGTCCCTCTGTCGTTGATCGGCACCGTCTGCGGCTGGCTGTACTTTGTCTCTGAGCATGCAAGCGAGGCACTGTCCCATGCAATAGGGGAGCGTCCTGTCGTCAAAGCCATGCTGGCCGGTCTGGCGCTCGCCATCTGCGGCACGGTCCTGCCCTACACCATGTTTGCCGGTGAGACCCAGGCCGACGTGCTCATGGAAACCTATCTGACCATTCCCGCCGGCGTGCTTATCGCGACCGGTCTCGTTAAGGCCATGCTGACGCCCGCCCTCATCAACCTTGGTTGGCGCGGCGGCCACTTCTTCCCGGTTATCTTCTCGGGCGTAAGCCTGGGCTATGGCCTTGCTATCCTCACCGGCGCCGATCCGGTCTTTTGCGTCGCCGTTTGCACGGCCTCGACGATGGGCGCCGTTATGCGTCAGCCCGTCATGGTCGTGGGCCTGCTGCTTATGTGTTTCCCGCTCAAGGGCATTGTCTGCAGGATCACCGCCGCAGCCATTGCCGCCGGTATCCCACTGCCCAAGCCGCTGCGCAAGTAGTACGGTGGCGTACGCCGGGGATATGCCATTTGTCACGGATTTGCGGGGGGGCGATCGCGTCCTTCGTGGATTGAGACTCGCGTGCCTACAGGTCGCGTGCTCGATAAACCTTGGTGCTGACGGTGCAACTGATTGCGCATGGCACGAGGGCCAGTACGGCAATACCTGCACACAGGCAGCCGAGGACGGCGGGATCGGGATTCGCTCCGGCAATCGACATGAGCCAGTTGCTGATGGGGTTGGAGGAGCTCAGCGTGGCAATGGCAAGGCACCAGAGCAGGGCAAACGGGCCGACGGATAGGCGCAGCGCCTCCATGTGTCCAAATCGGAAGAACAGCGGCTGTGCCAAAAACACCATCATGAGGGAGATGAGCATCGATGCTGCCGAGGCTATAGCGATCTCAAAGACCGTCTGTCCCGTCGAGGGGATGCCCACGCTGTTGAATAGCGGGATGGAGACGATGCTCAGAAGCGCGGCGGCGCACGCCATGACAGCCGAGAAGACAATAACGCTCAGGTAGCGTGCGCAAATAATGTCTTTGCGCGAGAAGGGCAGCGTTGCCCGATAACGCTCCCAGCCATTTTGATTGTCGAAGCCGGCCAGCGAGCTCATGACCATGATGGGCGACATGGCACTGACCGCGCAGGCGCCAGCGCTCATGCCGGAATCGCCATCCGACGCGTTGGCGAGGGTCAACACAACGAAGATGAACAGGCTGACGCCCGCGATGCTCGGGATAAGCGTGCGAACGATGGCGAGCTCGGACATAAAGGCGCGTTTCATTTCGAAGCCCCTTTCAGCATGAGGCGCAGGTAGTCATCAATGGTTGCCCGATCGCAGGGAATCTCTGGGAAGGCCTCGAGCGTTTCGCGACGGTTGGGCACGAGTACGTCCACGCTGTAGGCGTGGCGGGCGGCACGGGCACCTTCGACGCAA
>CABUMZ010000027.1 GCA_902492825.1 uncultured Collinsella sp. | reverse complement strand
GTCCGGCGGTCAGCAACAGCGCGTTGCCGCGGCTCGCGCGCTCGTCACCGACCCCACCATGATCATGGCCGACGAGCCCACCGGCGCCCTCGATTCTAAAAGCGCTCGTCTGCTGCTCGAGAGCCTGGAGGCCCTGAACCGCCGCCTACGCGCCACCGTGCTCATGGTCACGCACGACAGCTTTGCCGCCAGCTACGCGAGCCGTGTGCTGTTCATTCGCGACGGCAAGATCTTCACCGAGCTGCGCCGCGGCGACACCGACCGTCGCGAGTTCTTCGACCGCATTATGGAGGTCGTTGCCATGATGGGCGGTGAGGGCTCCGATGCTCTGTAAACTCGCTTGGGGCAACGTCCGCCGTGCCGGCCGCGACTACCTCGTCTACCTTTTGACGCTCACCCTGGGCGTTACGGTTTTCTACGCCTTTAACACCATCTCGATGCAGGTCGACATCGCCGGAATCGATGAAAAGGGCTTGGCGCAGGTAATGGGCAGCATGCTCGGCGACCTGACGTACTTTTTGGCCGGTGTCATGGCCTTTTTGATGGTGTATGCCAATAACTTCATCATGAAACGCCGCAAGAAGGAGTTTGGCCTGTACCAGGTGCTCGGCATGGGGCGTGGGCGCGTCGCCACGATCATGGCGCTCGAGACCGTGATAGTGTCGGTCGTGGCCTTTGTCGCCGGCATTGTGCTGGGTGTGGGACTCTCCCAGCTCATGACGTTCTTTACAGCCTCGCTTTTTAAGACACAGATCGCCAATTTCCACTTCTTTTTCTCGGTGCATGCGTTCAATCTGACCCTTGCCTGCATGCTCGTAATGTTTGTGCTCACGCTACTGCTGAACCTTCGCGCCGTGCGTCGTACCAAACTCATCGAGCTTATGGGTGCCGAGCGCCGCAACGAGAGCATCAAGACACGCAACCCCTGGATCGCGATTGCCATCTTTGCCGTGGGCGTGGTACTTGTGGGCGTGGCCTATTACCGTCTGCTACGTGATGGGTTCCCGCTAACCGCGACGGACAGCAAGCTGCAAGAGGCCATGAACCAGTTTGGTATTACGACCGCTATGGTTACCGTAGGCACCTTTGCCCTGTTCTGGGGACTCTCGGGCATGCTCATCAAGCTGCTGCAGAGCCTGCGCGGCGTGTATTGGCGCGGCCTCAACATGTTTACCGTGCGCCAGCTTGCGGCCAAGGTCAACACGGTGTGCTTTTCGATGGGCGTCATCGCGATGCTCCTGTTTTTGGCCATCACCTCGGTGACCTGCGGTATGTCGATTGCCAACGTGATGAACGAGAATCTGGAGCGCTATAACCCTGTTGACGTGTCTCAGACGTATATCTATTACACGCCCGAAACGCTCGACTACTACAAGGAGTATGTCAATCCGTCTGAGGCCGATCGCATGGTGCTGGCCGATGCAACGGTCGATTTGTACGCTGCATGGCATGGCGATCGTAAAGATCCCGATAACGTTGCAGACGGTATTAAGGGCAAGTCGGCGGACAACAACGACGAGACCGGCAAGAAGGTCAATATCGCCGATGTTGCCGGTGAGCATGTGCAGATCGATTCGTATCTGAGTTACCCGCTTGGCGGCTCGGGCCCCTCGGTGGTGGCGGGTGAGATGTGCAAGGCCATGGGCGAAAAGCTTCCCAAGGCGCTCGAGGGAAGCAACGCCGATGCGATGGGTCTGTATGTGACGCCGGCGAGCCAGTACAACAAACTGCGCCAGATGATGGGCGAGGAGCCGGTGAGCATTGGCCGCGACCAGTATTTGCTCACGTGTGATATAGGCGGTGAGCTGGGCGACCTGTACACCAAGTATATGGCTGGCGGCCATGCCCTAACCTTGGGCGGGCATACGCTCAAGCCCGCAACCGATAAGTCGGACGAGGACACGGCGGCCATCGCCAACTCGGCGATGGGCAGCAATCCCGGTACCGTGGTCGTAGCCGATGAGCTGCTGTCCCAGCTTAAACTGCAACCGTATTCCAGTAATCTGCTCGTTAATTACAAACAGGGTATGGATACGACCGAGGCAGACGAGAGCATTAAATACACCTTGCTCGACAATCTGCTTGTTGACGGCAAGGAGCCGGGGTCGTGGGGAGTCTTCAACACGCGTTCCGAGATGTACACGCAAGCAGCGCAGATGAACGGAATGATTAGCTATCTGGCCATCTACATTGGCTTTGTACTGGTCGTTGCGTGCGCGGCGATACTGTCGATCCAGCAGCTCTCCAATGTGGCCGACGGCAGCCGCAGCTATCGTGTGCTGGCACAGATCGGCTGTGACGACCGCCAGATCCGGCATTCGGTGATGGCGCAGCAAGCGGTGTTCTTCCTGTTCCCGCTGGCAGTGGGCTTGGCGCACTCCTTTGTGGCGCTTAAGGTGATCATCGAGCTGGTGAGCGTATTCGGCGATATGAGCATCGCCGGCACCGTGGGCCTCACCTGCGCGATTTTCCTGGCGGCCTATGGTGGCTACTTCCTGGTGACCTACCTCATGAGCGCTGGCATGGTGCAAGCTGCCATCGCCACCCGCTACAGCGAGTAGCAGGCGGGCAAAACCGTCGCAAAATCAGAGCGAATAACCGCCGCGAAGGGAGTTCAGCTCCCTTCGCGGCGGTATTTTGCGTATCTAGAGCATCTCAGATGCAAGTGAGTAGGCTTTTTTGGATCTGCCGAGCACATCGCGGCAAGTGCTCAATAAAATCGCAGGTCAGGGCTGTGGCGTTTTGAGGTGTGCTCGGCATCCCGCCAAAAGCCTACTCACTTGGTTTTACTGCTAGAAAACCGCCGCGAGGGAAGGCAGCTCCCTTACGGCGGTTTTAACGTTTGCCCAGATAAAACCTGCCAAAATAAACCTGTCCCTTTTTGGCAGGTTATCGCTTCCAAAAGTGGAGGATGAGCGTTGTGCGGTTTTGCTGCTCGGTTTTGACCAGGATGTTGTGGATGTGGGTCTTGACGGTGCCCACGGCAAGGAATAGCTCGTCAGCGATCTCTTGGTTCGATTTGCCCAGTACGACCAGACGCATAACTTCGGTCTCACGGTTGGAGAGCTTGTAGGCGTTGCGATAGAAGGGCATCTGCTCTTCGATGTGTCGATCAAGATCGCTGACGTTCTTTTCCTCGGGTGCCTCCTGCATGCGGATTGAAAGCACGTGGTAGGAGTAGATGATCAGCAGAATCGCAAAGTAGCAGGCAAAGACGTTTTCGCTAAAGTTGCGCTCGGACAGATATAGTTGCAGCCAAGAGGGCGCCAGACTCATGGGGACAATCAGAATGTTGTAGAAATCCTCGGCAACGATGCAACCGACCAGAATAGCGCCGATAATCAGGTGCTTTCGTTGGTTGTTAACGCGTGCCTTCAGCTCGACTTGTGTGCTCTTGCGTGCCGTCCAAAAGATATATAGCCCCACGAAAACAAGGAATACCTGACGCATCGTGTAGTAGAGCCATTGATGAATGGGGCCGTAGGGGACAGCGACGATAATCAGCAGCTCGCTCAGCAAGAACGTTGCGACGGGAATGACAAACTGCTTTTTTGAATGCTTGTCGAGCAAATCCATGGCAATGAGCCAAATAAAAGCCTGTGAAGCGGTCGCCACAAGGGTCCGCATTACAGGCATGGTAATTGAGTAATAGTCGCTGGCCGGAAAACTCTGGTTTTGCAGCGTGTATTCAAAAAAGAAGATTTCGGTCATCTCGATGGCATAGCAAATAAAAACGCCGCTGCCATAGATAAAGAAGCGTCGACGGGACGAGGCACAGGCGGCAAGCGAAAGCACCGCCGTCACAATACAGATAACCAGTATTGCCAAGGTATAGAAGAACATGAGCGTGTTCATCTGTCACCGTCCCGTCTCATTTGATCTGTGTTTGGGCCCCATATAATCCCTTGGGTATATATACCCCCCCCAGCCGGTCGTTTCACCGCGGATTAGGCACCGATATATAGGATGGCCGCATACCGTTCACGGTTCTAGATAGTAAACCCCCTGTAAACTCTTGACCTGCGGGTTTATATTGGATTAGAGAGGGTGTAACTCCGTGAACGGTCTTTAATCCCGAATAAACTAGGTAAAAATTGCATACGGGTGAATGATGGTCTTGTCAACAAGAGGCGTGATGTTCGAGCGCCTCATAGTAATAGTCGGCAAGACCGGCGGAAAGGAAATCGACATGGCACTGCCTAAGGATTTCATCGACACCAACGACTTCACCAAAGAGCAGATCCTGGCTATCGAGGATCTTGGCCTGGCAATGAAGAAGGCCATCAAGGTTGACGGTTATTATCCGCACCTGCTCCGCAACAAGAGCCTTGGCATGATCTTCCAGCAGGTCTCCACCCGCACTCGTCTTTCCTTCGAGACCGCTATGACCGACCTCGGCGGTCATGCTCAGTTCTATGGCCCTGGCACCATCCAGCTCGGCGGTCACGAGTCCCTGGGCGACACCGCTCGCGTTATGGGCTCGCTGCTCGACATCATGATGGCTCGCGTTGACCGTCACAAGGACGTCGTCGGCCTCGCCGAGGGCTCTGCTGTGCCCGTCATCAACGGCATGTCCGAGTTCAACCACCCCACGCAGGAGATGGGCGACCTCATGACCATGCTCGAGAACCTCCCCGAGGGCAAGAATATCGAGGACTGCACCCTGGCCTTCATCGGCGACGCCACCCAGGTCTGCGTCTCCCTCATGTTCATCGCCTCCAAGGTCGGCATGAAGTTCGTCCAGTTTGGACCTAAGGGCCACCAGATCCCCGACGGCGGCCTGCACGTTGGCACCGTCGAGGAGCGCGCCGAGTTCGGCAAGCAGATGATGGCCATCGCCGAGGAGAACTGCAAGGTCTCCGGCGGCTCTGTCGTCATCTCCGACGACATCGAGTGCATCAAGGGCGCCGACTTCATCTACACCGACGTGTGGTATGGCCTGTACGACGAGGAGGTCTCGGGCGAGAACTACATGGACGTGTTCTATCCCAAGTATCAGGTCACCATGGACATGATGAACTTCGCCGGCCCCAACTCCAAGTTTATGCACTGCCTGCCGGCCACCCGCAACGAGGAGGTCGTCGACGAGGTCATGGACGATCCCGAGCGCTCCCTGTGCTGGGTCGAGGCCGAGAACCGCAAGCACTCCATCCGTGCTCTCCTTGCCGCCCTGGGCAAGCGCACCCCGCTCAACGACGAGGGTGTCGAGTACTCCGCCAAGGCTGAGCTCCACGCCGCTCTCGAGGCTCTCGAGCAGCTCTAAGCCTCAAGGCTTCTAAAAGCACGTTTGCGGGTGGCGGATGCTCGTCTCCTGTCGCCCGCTCACCGAGGCCCAAGCAATTGCCTTAATACCTTAGGGCCTCGGATCTGTCCAAGACTGAGCGAAGGAGCTCATCATGAGCGACGGAAAGAAAAAGCTTTCCTTCTTGACGGTCATTTCGACCATCATCTGCGTCGTCTTCGTTTGCGAGGCCGCCGCTCCTGCTGCTGCCATTGGCAACCAGCAGTTCTTCTGGTGGATCTTCCTGATCCTGACCTTCCTGCTTCCCTACGGCATGGTTGTCGCCGAGCTCGGTACCACCTATGACGGCGAGGGCGGCATTTACGACTGGGTACGCGATGGCCTGGGCGACAAATGGGGCGCCCGCATCTCGTACTACTACTGGGTCAACTACCCGCTGTGGATCGCCTCGCTGGCTACCATGTTCCCCGACATTTTGGGCATGGTCTTTGGCGTCGAGTTCAACTTGATCGCCAAGATGGGTATCGATCTTGCCTTTGTGTGGATCGTCTACCTCATGGGCCGCTCCAAGGCGGCCGACTCCGAGTGGGTCCTTAACGGTGGCGCCATCATCAAGGTCGCCGTCGCCGTTATCGTTGGCGCTTTGGGCATTTGGTATGCCATGGAGAACGGTTTTGCGAACGACATGTCCGCTGCCACCTTCCTGCCCGAGCTCACCAACACCAACGCTCTCGGCTACCTGTCGATCATCATCTTTAACTTCATGGGCTTCGAGGTCATCTGCACCATGACCGACGACATGGCCGATCCCGCTCGCGATATCCCCAAGGCTATCATCGTCGGTGGCCTGTCCATCGCCGTGATCTACCTGTTCGCTGGCTTTGGCATCGGCGCCGCCGTGCCGGCCGACTCCATCGATCCCGACTACGGCATGATCGTCGCAGTCCAGACCATGGTGGGCGACTCCATGATCTTTAAGGTCATCTGCATCGCCTTCCTGATCACCCTGTTCGCCAACATGGCCGCTTGGTCCTTCGGCGTTAACTCCGTTGCTCGCTACGCTGCCGAGCACGGCAACATGCCCAAGGTCTTCGCCTCGATGATCTCGGATGACGACATGCCCAACGGCGCCAACCTGGTCAACGCCATCGTTGCCTCCCTGGTACTGTGCCTGCAGCTCGTTCCCATCGACGCCATCTCCAACGGTGTTTTCTGGATGCTCTTCGGCACCTCTGTCGTCTTCCTGCTGCTCACCTATATCCCGATGTTCCCGGCGTTCCTCAACCTTCGCAAGAACGACCCCGACCGCGAGCGCATCTTCACGTTCCCGTTTAAGGGTGCCATGATGAAGGTCATGCTGGCCATCCCTTGCATCGAGCTGATCCTGGCCATCGTTGCAACGCTGGTGCCGCTCTCTGCCGCTGAAATTGGCGACAAGCTCCCGATGATCGTTATCTTCATCGTGCTTCTGCTCATCGGCGAGGTTGTCCGCGTCGTCAGCGCCAAGGGCCGCGAGACCGAGTACAAGGGCCTCACTCCCGAGCTGGCAGCTCAGCGTCTCGCTGAGGAGGCTGCCGAGGCCGAGGAGAACTAGAGCACCCGGATTCGGGGCTCCAACCCTCATCATCTTCTAACCATTCCCCCGGGGTGGGTGTGAGCGATAGCTCCGGTAACCACCGCCCACCCCAATCTCTCTTCCGTATCCTTCGTGCGTTTTGTCTCCGCGCACTTGGTTACGTCGTCGCTCGCCGGTGCGATTCCGTGAAAACCGGCACCGGGCGCCCCGACCTTTGCCGGGGAACGGGCGCCTACCATCTCTTGGTTTTAGGCTGCGGGTAACCCGCCCGCAGCAAGCGATCGTTCGATTTGGAGGAAATCTTATGCGTACGATCACCGAGTCCGAGTCCACCCCCAAGGCCGACGGCTTCTTTATGCCCGCTGAGTTCGCCCCGCAGGATCGCGTGTGGATGGGCTGGCCCCACCGCACCGACACCTGGGCCCACGGCGCCAAGCCGGCTCAGAAGCAGTATGCCGCCATCGCCCGCGCCATCTCCGAGTTCACCCCGGTCTATATGTGCGCCAACCAGGTCGACTACGCCAACTGCAAGGCCGTCTTCGAGAACGACGAGAACGTCACCGTCATCGAGATGACCACCGACGACGCCTGGTTCCGCGACACCGCCGCCACCTACGTCATCAACGGCAAGGGCGAGAAGCGCGCCAACCACTGGCACTTCAACGCCTACGGCGGCCTCGTCGACGGCCTGTACTTCCCGTGGGACAAGGACGAGCAGATCGCCCTCAAGATGGCTGAGCTCTCCGGCTGCCGCCGCTATCGTCCCGACGACATGATCCTCGAGGGCGGCTCCATCACCGTCGACGGCGAGGGCACCCTTGTCGTGACCGACCAGTGCCTGCTTTCCCCGGGCCGCACCTGCTCTGCGGTGCTCGAGGAGGAAGAGGATCCCGAGTCCATCTGGCCCAAGTTCCACAAGAAGTTTGAGCCCTGGAGCGAGGAGCTTCGTGCCTACATGGACGAGCACCTCAAGGATTACCTGGGTGTCGAGAAGGTCATCTGGGTCAAGGAGGGCATCGACCCCGAGGAGACCAACGGCCACATCGATGACGTCGCCACGTTCATCGCCCCGGGCGTCATGGCCTGCATCTGGACCGACGATCCCGAGTACCCGTTCTACGAGCAGTGCCACGCTGCCTACGAGACCCTCTCCAACGCCGTCGACGCCAAGGGCCGCAAGATGAAGGTCTACAAGCTCTGCATGCCCGTGAACCCGCTGTTCATGGACCAGGCTTCCTGCGACACCATCGATGCCGACGAGAACGCCGAGCCGCGTGTCCCCGACGAGCCGCTGATCGCCTCCTACATGAACTACCTCGTGACCAACCACGGCGTTATCGTCCCGCAGTACGGCGACGAGAACGACCAGCTGGCCGTCGACACGCTCCAGAAGATCTACGACGAGGTCTGGGGCGAGGGCGTCTACAAGTGCGTCGGCGTTCAGTCCGAGCAGGTCGTCTTCGGTGGCGGCAACATCCACTGCATTACCCAGCAGGAGCCGTCTGCGTAATTGTCTGGCTTCCTGAGGCACGGCACCTTCCCGTTCATTCGTCGCTTGCGTACCAAAGTACGCGGCGCTCCTCTTTCACGAGAATCTGCCGCACCTCAGAAACCCAGCCGATCAATCGGACAGTCGGTGAATCGCACCGTGACCATCTCGGGGCATTGATGGTCTGGTCACTTGATGTCTTGGTCGGCTGGGTTTTTCTTTGGGCACTCCGTTGCCTCCACTTCGGAGTGCCCGCCTCTTTGATTGAGTACGCGTCTGATCTGGGATTTATTGCGGGTTAGGCCAATTGTTCGCTTGAATATCCCAGGTCAGACGCGTCTTCAATTGCCAAAAGATTCCGGTCGCAATCGCGGCCGTTTTGATCGGAGTATCTATGTACCAGCGTATCGTTATCTACACGCGCCTGTTCCGCGAGCGTTGGTCCAACAATTGCATCCTCTCTTCTCTTTGGGATGGCACCTGCACCGGTGACGCGGCCTGCAACCCTACCTTGGGCTGCGCCTTCGGTACAGATGCCATCCTTTTTGCTGTAGGGGGAGCGTGTCGTGGCAGGTAAAAAGTTCTCCCTGTTCGAGGTCATCCTCTCGGTTATCTGCGTTGTCTTTACCATCGAGGCGGCCGCTCCGGCATCTGCCATGGGTAACGTGCAGTTCTTCTGGTGGATCTTCCTCATCATTACGTTTTTGCTTCCCTATGGCCTGGTGGTGGCCGAGCTCGGTACGGCGTTCGATTCCGAGGGCGGCCTGTACGATTGGGTTCGCCTGGGCTTGGGCGACCGTTGGGGCGCCCGCTGCTCCTGGTGCTATTGGGTCAACTTTCCACTGTGGGTGGCAAGTATCGCCTGCATGTTCCCCAGTGTCATCAATGCGGTATGGGGCATCGAATTTTCGCTTGGGGTCCGAATTGCCATCGAGCTTGCCTTTGTGTGGGGCGTCACGGTCATGGCAATGCAGCCGGTGGCCGAGGCCGATTGGGTCATGGATGGCGGCGCCGTCATCAAGGTGCTCATTACCGCCGTGGTGGGAATCATCGGCATCTGGTTTGCCTGCAACAACGGCTTTGCCAACGATATGTCGTTTAAGACATTTGTCCCCGATCTGGGAGACACTAACTCACTGACGTATCTTTCAATCATCCTATTCAACTTTATGGGCTTTGAGGTGGTCGCGACCTTTGCCAGCACGATGAAGAACCCATCGAGCGATATCCCCAAGGCGGTTATCGCCGGTGGCGTTGCCATCGCGGCGATCTACATTATCTGTGGCATCGGTATTGGAGCCGCGGTTCCCACCGAGCAGCTTTCACTCGATTCGGGCATTGTGGACGCGGTTGCCGCCATGGTGGGGCGCGCTCACCCGCTGACGATGGTCGTGGGCGTGGCCTTTCTGGTAACGCTGTTTGCCAACATGATCTGTTGGAGCTTTGGCGTCAACAACGTGGCGAGCTATGCCGCGCGCCATGGCAACATGCCGCGTCCCTTTGCGCTGGTGTCCAAGAAGACCGGCATGCCCAACGGCTCGGCACTCATTAACGGTTGTTTTGCCAGCTTGGTGCTGCTACTTCAGATTCCGCTGGGTGAAGGTTCCGACGTCTTTTGGGTCTTCTTCTCGATGAACGTCGTCTTTCTGCTCATGAGCTATATCCCGATGTTCCCGGCGTTTTGGCGCCTGCGTAAATACGACGACCGCCCGCGTGTGTTTCGCGCGCCCTTCGAGGGCAAGGTGCTTGCGGTAGCGCTTGCGGTGCCGGTGGTAGAACTCGTGCTTTCGATTGTTGCGACAATCGTGCCGCTTAACAGCTCGCCCGCCGAGATGTCAAAGTTGCCGATCCTCATGGGTGTGGTGATCGGCGTGTTGCTGGGCGAGGTTTCGCGCCTCATATCGCGCCGCGGCCGCAGCATCGACAATCCCGGCGTTGGCGCAAGGGGGACAGGTCGCTTTGCACCAAAACAGTAGCGCCGCGAGTTGTGCGGTGCTAGATGCATCTTGGATTACTGCTCACGCTGCTCGGGATCAGATGCGAGCTTGGGTGCAAAGTAGCGGACGTGGCCCAGGTAGGGGCAGCTGTCCGAACGCGCCTCAACGGCGCAGGGGACATCGTCGTAGGTCATGGAAGAACCGAGTCGGGTGATGGCCTTGGCGGCGGGCGCGACGAGCATCTTGAGCGGAGCGATCGGTGTCATGGCATCTCCTTTCATCGGTGAGACACAGCTTGTTTATCTAAACGATACAGTACGTTTAATCGGTGAGTCTAATCTTGCGGCAAAGAATCTGTCAACATCCTCACAGCATCTAGACAGGGGAGGCGGGCATGAGTTTCGCGTTCTATATCTACACCACGATTATCATGGGTGTGGCTCTGGTGACCAGTGCCGTGGCATTGGTGGTTTGGCTCATGACGCACCGTCGCGACAGCCTGGTGGCCGCGGCGGGCTTTTTGCTCTACATGCTCGATATGTCGGTCATCTTTTTTGACGAGTACACTCGGCTCAAATATGACTACGCCGTTACCTTTAGCGAGCCGCTGCAGCACCCCTTGCTGCGCTGCGTGCTCGGTATTGCCATCTATGCTTGCATTGTGCTGTGGATGTTTGCACGCTTGCGCAAAAGGCCGACGTCGCGCATGCTCGGGCTCGCTATCGTGCCGTTTTCAATCTTACAATTGCTGCTGGTGCCTCGCAGCGGTGCTGCCGGAGAGATGCAGCAGTATCTCTTTTGGCTCACGCGTGACCTGGGCAATGTAGGATGTCTTGCCTATGCCGCCTGGCATTACCGGTGCAGAGCCACTCGTGTTGAGAAGCTCGACCTCGACCGCTCAAAGCTCTTTTGGAAGGTGGCACTCGTTCTTGCGTTTTGCGTAATCGCCGAGGACACCTACATGATTTTGCTCTGCCGCCCCGACTCTCAAAACCCCGTCATCAGCCTCTTTTTGTGGTATCTGTCCGAGCGCAATATCTCCGAAAACGTGCTGCTCGTGGTATGCGCGGCTCAGCTTTTTTGCCAGTTTAGCCATATCCTGCGTGTGTATGCCCGTCATCCGCGTGCCGATGAGGACGTGGCGGCCGAGAGCGCAAGCTCTGAGGACGACCTCGCATCGCGTGTGGTGATCTATGCCGATGCCCATAAGCTGTCGCGGCGCGAGCAGGAGGTGCTCACGCTGCTGCTGAAGGGCAACGACGCCCAAAACATCGCCAGCGAGTTGGTCATCAGCCCTGGCACGGTCAAGGCGCACTTGCATCGCATCTACGTTAAAAGCGGTGTCTCCAACCGAGATGACCTCATAGATACCTTTTGGCGCCCCTAGCCCCATTCTTCCTCGCATGCGGGTCTTGCCGTGTGGGCGGCCATACCGTTGGGCGTAATGAAGCGGTAATAATCTCAGACAATAAACCTGCAGGTAAAGCGTGTAAACCTGTTTAAACTGACCGTTTGCGGTCCCTGGCCTTGGCACGGATTTGCCCCTGTGTATCAATGGGTGTAGCGCGAAGCCGCGGACGCGGGACAGACGTCCGAGCACGGCTTGTAGGCACGCGCCGATGCGGGAGCGCTACGCTCCCAACCGAGTGCCCACGCGGGCGGTGCGTCCGCGTTGCAACCAAAGATGCCTGAGGAGGCTCACATGGACAAGGCTGATGTAGTTATCAAGAGCAACGCCGTCTTTACCGGCGATGGGCTCGAGCCGTTTAAGGGCGGCGTTGCCGTGCGGGGCGATAAAATTGTTGCCTGCGGTGACGATGCCCACCTGGCACCGTTTATCGGCCCCGATACCGAGGTGCGCGACTTTGGCGACCAGCTCGTCATGCCCGGCCTGATCGACTCGCACACGCATTTTGCCCAGGGCGCGTTCATGACCGACCCCGATTTTGCTGTCAACCTCATCGACTGCACCAGTTTTGAGATGGCGATGGAACGTGTCGTGGCGTTTGCGGCCGACCATCCCGATAACGAGTGGATTCTGGGCTGCCAGATTATCCAGTTCCAGTGGGATGTTCCCGAGATGCCCACAGCCGCGATGATCGATGAGTACATCTCTGACCGCCCGGTTTTTCTGCAGCAGGTTGACCTGCATACCTTTAGTGCCAATACCTGCGCCATCAACAAGGTGGGAGTAACTTCGCAGACGCCCGATCCCGCAGGCGGCAAGATCCTTAAGGATGCCGAGGGCAATCTGACGGGCGTGTTTTCCAACAACGCCGGCGCCTTCTTTATGGACGAGGTCTACGACCCAGCGCCCGAGGTTGTTGACGCGTCGTTTGCAAAAACCGCCCGGCGCGCCAATGCCCTGGGAATCACTACGGTCGGCATGGTCAATCCTACGTTTGTGAGCATGGAAAACCCGTATGCGGTGTTGGCAGGTCTTAATGCCAAGGGCGACTTGCCGTTGCGTGTGTTCCTGTACACCGATCTGTTCGAAAACGAGTCCTTAACGCTCGAGCAGATCAAGGAGAAATACGCCTTCCCGGGTACGCAGGTGGAGTGGCACGGCTTTAAGCAGTTTCTTGATGGCGTGTGCTCCGACCACACCGCTTGGATGCTTGAACCCTATAGCAATGCGCCCGATACCTGCGGTGAGCCCGCGGAGGAGCCAGAGCGCATCCGTGCTGCCATCCTCAGGGCGCAGGAATGGGGCGTTGACACGCGCATCCATACGATTGGTGATCGCTCGGTGCGTTTTGTGCTCGATTGTTTTGAGGAGGGCGAGCGCTTGCATGGCAAGCGGGATTGTCGCCACTCCATGGAGCACAACGAGACGGTTCAGCCCGAGGATCTGCCGCGCTATGCCGAGCTGGGTATATGCCCTGGCATGCAGCCGTGGCACATGCTGCTCGATATGGCTGACCTTGCCAAGGACGATGCCGTGGGCCCCGAGCGTGCTGCGCTTTCGTGGCCCCTGCATAGCCTGCTTGCCAGCGGTGCCGTGGTGCACCTGGGCAGTGACTTCCCCGTTGTGGGCTTGGAGCCCATGGAGGAGGTGTACGGCGCGGTCTTCCGCATGCTCGAGGACGGCTCCAACCCCGAGGGCTGGTACCCCCAGGAGCGCATTACCATGGCCGAGGCTCTGCGCGCCTACACCTATGGCAGCGCCTACGCCATGCATGCCGAGGACCGCATCGGCACGCTCGCGTGCGGCAAACAGGCAGATATCTGCGTGCTCGACCGCAATCTCTTTGATTGCGAGCCGGCCGAGGTGCTCGAGGCTACCGCAGCCCTCACGATGATCGCCGGCAAGGTGGTCTTTGAGGCATAGCACCATCGTTTGATTGGGCGGCTTGGTGCCAGTTGTCAGCCGCCTGACATCCATTCAGCACTACTCTCTCAAGGAAAGGGGAGAACAATGGCAGAAGAAGTAACCGCTGCTGTGGAGGAGGAGCGCGAGCTCGCCTCCCAACCGATTCCCGGCCTGGTGCGTAAGTACACCATCGTCACCGGCCAGGGCATGCTCGCCCAGATCATCATGGTGGCCCTCGAAGGACTCGTGATGGGTTGGGGCCTGGGTGCCCACGGCCTGGCCTGCGTCTCGATCATCATGTCGGTCGAGTACATCAACCTGGCCTTTGGCAACCTGTTTGGCACCGGCGTGCCCGCCGTGGTGGGCAACCTTTTGGGTGCCGGCGACATCAAGGGCGCAAGCAAGGCTTTTAGCCAGGGCTTTTGGCTCACCACGATCGTGAGTGTGCTGCTTGCTGTGGTGATGGCCGTGTTTACCGAGCCCATCTGCGCATTCTTTGGCGCCACGCCCGACATCATGGCCGATACCGTTGCCGGCGTGCGCACCTTCGCCGTGCTGCTGCCGCTCACGGTCATTGGCCAGATGATCACCGCTGTGATGCGTGTGGATGAGAAGGTCCAGATCCAGGCCAACCTCATGACCGTCTCGGCTATCGTCGCCATCTGCTGGCTCGCGCTTTCCACGTTTGTACTCAAGTTTGGCGTTATGGGCGCCGGCGTGTACTACGGGCTTTCCATCGGCATCTGGGCCATCGGTATCTTCTGGTTCATCGGGGGCAAAAAGTCCCAGCTCCAGATTAACCCTGCCGACCTTAAGCTCGACCTCGCCATCTGCGGCCAGATCTTCAAGATCGGCTTCCCGTTCTTCCTGGTCCAGGGCGCGACCTTTATCTTTAATACCGTTGCCAACTCGCTTTTGGGTTCGCTCGGCGGCGACATGGGCTCGCTCTACATCGCAGCCTTTGGCGTGATCAACGGCTACATCCTCTACATTACCATGATGGTTGCCCAGTGCTTCTCCTACGGTCTGCAGCCCATCGCTGCCTTCAACGCCGGCGCAAAGGCTTGGGCACGCCTTAAGGAGACGCTCTCCTGCACGCTTAAGTACCAGGTTGTGACGCTGGCGCTGGTCACCGTCGCGCTCTGGCTTGCCGCCACCCCGGTGTGCGCCTTCTTTGCCGGCAGCGATCCTGCGCTCGTTGAGGTTGCCGCCAACGCCACGCGTACTGTCATCCTGGCTGTTGCCCTGGGCTATCTTGCCATGACCATGTCGATGTATTTCCAGGCGGTCGAGAAGGTGGGTGTCGCCACGTTTACGGGCCTGCTTCGCTATGTGATCTGCTCGGTGCCGCTTATGTACCTCCTCGGCAACATGATGGGTGTCGAGGGCGTGTGGATCGCCCTGGTGGTGGCCGATGCCATTACCGGCATCATCTCCATTGCGCTCGCCGCGCACGAGTCCAAGCGCCTTGCCACGCTCTAGGCTCGGACATGGCTGGCGTACGATAGTCGAACAAGTTAACTCGCCTGCAAGCCACCACAATGGGGACAGCCCCCATTGTGGTGGCTTTTGTTATTTAGGGTCTGAGATTTCGGCTCTATAAATAATGCTTTTGAACTGGGTTACTATAAGATTATGGTAAACGCTACTATAAGATTATGGAGAATGAAACTATTCGATTATGGTAACAGCGTAATAAGGGGCGTTGATATGGCTGAGTTCATTAACAGGGATTTGCATGAGTTGCTCATTCGCATGGCAGGCTGGTTTCCTGTTGTGTCGTTGACAGGGCCTAGGCAGAGTGGTAAGTCTACGCTGGTTCGGCATGCCTTTCCCGACTATTCCTACGTCACGCTTGAGGACCCTCAAACGAGGCGCGCGGCCTTGGAGGATCCGGTGAGTTTTATCCGCAACCGAAAGGGCGGACTCATCATCGATGAGGCGCAATACGCGCCGGATTTGTTTTCAATGATCCAGGTTGTTTCGGATGAGCGGGGAGACGCCGGTCAATACATCCTTACAGGCTCGCAAAACTTTTTGATGATGAAAAGCATCGGGCAGTCTCTTGCCGGGCGAGTCGGGATCTTAAAATTGCTGCCATTATCGTTTCGAGAAGCGGAGAGGGGCCAGCAGGGGCAGCTGGAAGTGGATTTGTTCGCGCTCGAAGGGGGATACCCTCGCCTGCGTTCCGCCGGAATGCCGTCCTCGGTTTATTTCCCCAGCTATATCGATACCTATGTTGAGCGCGATGTTGTGGGCTTGCTTGATGTGCGCAATAAGGCGGAGTTTCATAAGTTTCTGTCCATAATTGCTCAGAGCGTCGGTGCCCTCATCAATATATCCTCGCTTTCTCGAGATACGGGCGTGAGCGTATCGACCATTAAAAGCTGGTTGTCCATCCTGGAGCAGAGCTACCTGACGTTTTCGCTGCAGCCCTATTATGCAAATGCCAAGAAGCGTCTAACTAAAACGCCCAAGCTCTATTTTTACGACACGGGGCTGCTCTGCTACTTGCTCAAAATTGGATCACTGGAGCAACTATTGGAGAGCCCTTATCTGGGGGCCGTTTTCGAAAACCTCATCGTTTCCGAAACGGCGAAGAGCCATCTCAACGTGGGCGAGAATCCCGAGCTGTATTTCTATAGGGACGACAGCAAGCGTGAAATCGATTTGCTCGACTGTACAAACTCAGGGAGTCCCAAGGCTATCGAAATAAAATCATCCAGAACGTATCACGATAAGTACGCCCGCCATCTACAGACTGTATGCGATGAGATCGACATTGCAAAAGATGCGCGCTATGTTGTGGCCCGCGTGGACTCAACGTATGAGTCGAAAGACTGTAGTGTGGTTTCGGCGCGTGATTGGCTTTTACGATAACAAGCTCGGCGCATTAACAACAGCCGCGAAGGGAACCGGCCCCTTTTGCGGCGGTTTTTTGCCTATCTGGTGCGTCTTAGATGCAAGTGAGTAGACTTATTTGGATATGCCGAGCACATCGCGACAAATGCTCAATAAAACCGCAGGTCAGAGCTGTGGCGTTTTGGGGCGTGCTTGACCTCCTGCAAAAAGCCTACTCACTTGGTTTTTTCTGTTAGAAGACCGCCGCGAGGGAAGGCAGCTCCCTCGCGGCGGCTGACATTTGCCCAGATAAAACCTGCCAAAATAAACCTGTCTACTCTTTGAGCCAGAGCCGACACTAATTCAAATGGCGAAATCAAAGGGCGTTCTCTGCATGGAGGGCGCCCTTTTTTATCGCGGGATGTTTTGCGTGGCAGTCATGAGGCCCAGGCGGTTGCTGACGCCGAGCTTGCGATAGATGGCGTTGACATGCTTCTTGACGGTTGACTCGCTTATGAATAGCTCGTTTGCCATCTGTTTGTTCGTTTTGCCGTCGAGCATGAGCCGCATGACTTCGGCTTCGCGCGGTTGGATATTGTGTTCTGTAATGAAAGCATTTAGCTGGTTTGTGTCTTCTGTCTGGGTGAGTTTAATGCCCCGAGGATAGAGGTTGGCGAGCGCGATGCTCGCGTGCCGAGCGACTTCGAGCAGGATTGCGAGCTCGGTGTCGGTGAAGTCTCCGGCCGTGCGTTCACGAAACAGGGTGATGCTTCCTAGCGGGCTGTCGTTGTGCGCGAGCGTGGCCGTACAGCCAAAGTAGACGCCCTGCGGTTCCATCCATTTGCGATAGATGGGCGTGGCATCGCGTCGCTCGACGTCGACGAGGTCGAGGTCGCGGTAGACGCCGACCTTATGTAAGTCAAAGCTCCATGTTGTATAGTCCATCGCGGCGTAGCGGTTGTAGTAGTCGCTCAGTGCGCGGTCGTCCATTCCGCTGCTTGCGGGGTGGACGTAGCGTGGGGCATCACTGCCCGCCGCCTCGATCAGGTCGAACATGGCGATCCGATGGGGCACGAGCCCTGTCGTTCCCTCGAGGGTCTCCTTTTGCAGCTTATCGACACCGTGTGATGCGTGGATTGCAAGCGCGAGCTCGTTGAGAGCAGTCCAGGTCGTACTGTCCAACTCAATAGTCTGCTGTTTATTGCATGGGGGCATAGGGCATCCTTTCCATTGTGGAACCCAGTATGTCATGTTCTCGGCCTGAATAGAACTTTAGGTCAGCGAATGGTATACCGTCGGTCGCTGAAAGGGGCTCGAGGGACCATTGAGAACATCTCGGTGCGGCCGCATCATGGTCTCGTCAAGCAAAAGCACCGAGATTTAGGAGCTTGAAATGAAGACCATCTACGAGAGTGAGTCCACACCTAAGAAGGACGGGTTCTATATGCCCGGCGAGTACGAGGAGCAGGAGCGCACCTGGATTTTGTGGCCGCATCGCTCGGATGTGTGGCGCTGTGGTGCCAAGCCGGCGCAAAAGGTCTTTACCGAGATTATTAAGACCGTTGCACGCTTCCAACTCATCACCGTTGGTGTCAATGCCGAGGATTTCCCTGCGGTGTGCGAGATTTTCGATGGCGTTGAGAACGTGCGCGTGATTCATATGGAGTACAACGACTCCTGGATCCGCGACCCCGGCCCGGCGTTTCTTGTCAACGACAAGGGCGACGTGGCACTCTCGCACTTCCACTTTAACGCGTATGGCGGCTTTATCGACGGTCTGTATTTCCCGTGGGACAAGGATGCGAGCATCGGCTTGCAGGTGGCGCAGCTCGAGCAGGTCAACCGCTATCGTCCCGAGGACTACATCCTTGAGGGCGGCTCGTTTAACTGCGACGGCCAGGGCACCGTGGTGACCACCGAGATGTGCCTGCTCAATGAGGACCGCAACCCCCAGTACACCAAGGAGCAGATCGAGGAGAAGCTTGCCGAGTACCTGGGCATCGAGAAGGTCATTTGGATCAAGGATGGCATCGACCCGTTTGAGACCAACGGGCACGTGGACGACGTCGCATGCTTTAGTGCGCCCGGCGAGGTCTGCTGTATGTGGACCGATGATCCCAACCATAAGTTCTACAAGGAGTGCCAAGAGGCGTATAAGACGCTTTCCGAGACGACCGATGCCAAGGGCCGCAAGCTTAAGGTGCACAAGGTCATTATGCCTGCGACCTCGGTATATATGACCGAGGAGGAGGCATCGACCATCGATCCGGTCGAGGGTGTGCTGCCGCGTACTCCCGAGGACGCTTTCGAGCCGAGCTACCTCAACTTCCTGCCCATCAACGGCGCAGTGCTTGTACCGCAGTTCGGCGATCCCAATGACGCCCAGGCGCTCAAGGATATCCAGGCTGCTTATCCGGACCGTGAAGTCATCGGTATCATGACTCGCGAGGTTATTTACGGCGGCGGCAACATCCACTGCATCACCCAGCAGCAGCCCAAGGCGCGCTGTAAATAGCAGTTCCATGGTGAACAGTGCTTGATTGTCCGCACGCGAAAGTCCGCCGACTTCAATGGTCGGCGGACTTTTTGTGTGGTGGTTTCAGCTGAACGGCGGGCCGTGCGGCTTGGGTGTGCGG
>CABUMZ010000026.1 GCA_902492825.1 uncultured Collinsella sp. | reverse complement strand
TATGGGGTATTTGGATTTGGCTCGGTCTCGGTATTCTTGTCGTTTGTTTGAGGATCGTTCTGTTGAGCAGGCTGTGGTGGATGCTATTGTTGAGGCGGGGCGTATTGCTCCTTCTGCTTGTAATAATCATCCAAGCCGCGTGATGGTGCTTGATACTCCGGAGTTGTTGGAAAAGGCCGCTGCTTGTCAGCCTCGGTTTGCTCGTGATGGGTCTATCTTTGGGGCTCCGCTTATCTTTCTTATTTGCAGCGTTACCGACGATGCTTGGGTGCGTCCTTATGACCAGATGAACTCCAGTGCCATCGACACCTCGATTGTCTGCGACCAGATGATGATGGAGGCGGAGGAGCAAGGCCTGGGTACGTGCTGGGTGTGCCATTTTAAGCCCGAGGTGGCCTGTGAGCAGTTCAACCTGCCCGAGGGCATCTATCCCTATCACATGCTCGTTTGCGGCTATCCTGCCGACCACATCGCCGATCCCGAGCACCGCGAGGCCCGCACCATTCCACTCCCCGACTTCCTCCTCAAGTAGATCTTTGGGACATGCCTTAAAATCTACCTTTGACCGCTCACCCGTTCGCCGAGTTCTGTGCCCCCAAACGCAGGACTCGGCGTTTTGTTATGCAGGCTGCATACAGCCACAAAAAAGGACCCGCAAGCTGCGGGCCCTTTCTAGGCGCTAAATGATAGCTGGATGTTAGTCCAGGTCGTCGGCGGCGAAGTTGTCGATCGGTGCGAAGGGATCGGCAACGGGGATAACCGGCTCGGCAACGGGCAGCGGCTCGGAACGGTCACAGCCGGAGAAGCGGCGGAGCCGACCGGCGTGGAAGCCATGAGATCGGACGGGAAGGAGTTCTGAGCATCGTCCATGAAGTGCTGGATGAGCTTGAGGTACTCGGCCTTAAACTCCTCACGGGAAGCCTTAAGACGGTCGATCTCCTCAAGCTCGGCCTGCTTCTCGGTCAGGGCCTGACGGATGACCTCGCGGGCCTTGGCGTCGGCCTCGTTGCGGATGCGGTCGGCGTTCTCGTTGGCGTCGTTGACAATGCCCTCGGCGGTCTGCTGGGCAGCAATCAGAGCAGCGGAGATCTGGCGCTCCTGAGCGGAGAAGTCGGGTGCAGGAGCGGCCACAGGGGCGGCGGGAACGGCCTGCGCGGCAGCGTCCTGAGCCTGAGCGAGCTGGGCCTGCGTATCGGCGAGCTGCTGCTCGGTGGCAGTCAGACGACCCTTAAGATCGACGATCTTGGCGAGCATGGCGTCGACCTCAGAGGACAGGGTCTCCAGGAAGACGTCGACCTCGGCGGGATCGTAACCGCGCTTGGCCTCAGAGAAGGTCTGAGCCTGAATGTCAGCAGGGGTAATAGCCATAACAAGTTCTCCTTTATCTTCGCCTTGGCGCCGCGCGCCCGACGTGAGTTACTAAGCCAGTTTTATATGAGTATACCTATAAGAAGTTGCAGAACCAGCTTCTGCACCAACTGCAACGCAATAATCGCAACGACCGGTGAAAAATCGACGCCGCCCATGGGCGGGATAAACCGGCGGAACAAATTGAGCCACGGGCCGCACACGCTATCGAGAACAGCGGCGATATCCTGTAGCAATCCACCCTGCTTCATAGGGATCCACGTCATAAGACAGTAGACCACGATGAGCGTGGAGTAAAAGTTGAACAGCGTATTGACCAGCTGGACAATGGTGTAGATATTGATGAGAATCTCCTCGTCTTGTCTTTACTTAAGGTAGCCGTCGGCACGGAGCTTCTTGAGGTCCGAATCCTTGACCTCGCAACCGGCGGGCAGCACCATAAACACGCGATCGCCAACCTCTTTGACGGTGGCACCCAGGCCGCAGGCAAAGCCATAAGAGAAGTCCAGGACGCGCTTGGCGACCTCGGTACGAACGCCCACAAAAATCAGCGCGACAGGCTGCTTGGTGCGCACGCGGCGCACGACGGTCTCCACGTCGTCATAGCTCTCGGGGCGCAGGACATAGGCCGGCAGCTGCGGCGTAGCGTTGATGATGTTGCTCGCATACGCTGAGGCATCGCTCGGTGAGGGAGCAGGTGCGGGGGCAGCAGCGCGGGCGCGTGTGCTCTCGGCGTAGCTCGACGGCGTGTCGTAGGCACCGGGACGATAACCGCCCGCAACCGTCTCCTGCGAGCGCGATGGCGGGTTGTAGGTCGTAGCGTGGCGAGAATCGTCGCCGACCAGCTGACCGGAGCGCGTGTACACGGCCACCGACTCGGCCTCGCCGCGGCGTGTCTGACCCAACAGGCCGTTGCTCGGCTCATCCTGGGTGTAGAAGCCCTCGCCCGAGGCACCGCTGTAACCGTTGTTCTGGTAGCCGTCGTCATAGCCATCATCGTAGCCGTAGTCGTCGTCCTGACTATAACCCTGGTCGTAACCCTGCTGGCCGCCCAGGTGCATCTTATTTTTAATCTCGTCAAGGAAGCCCATGGTTGTGTCCTCTCGCGGTTTAGTGCAGGCGCTCTGATAATCAGTGCGCACTTCAGAGCCTTATTTTACTGCAAACTCCGGGCTAAATACTACCCTGCCCAGGCGAACGAGCGTAGAGCCTTCCTCAAGGGCAGGCTCAAAGTCCTCGCTCATGCCGCAGGAAAGTTCGGGCAGGCTCAGATCGGAGTGCGTCGCCTCAAGCTCATCCCTTAGCTCGCGAAGTCCGGCAAAAGTGCGGCGCGCCACATCCTTATTCCCCCGGGGCGCCATAGTCATAAGGCCCTGCACACAAATTCCCTCAAGCTCCGCAAGCTCACCTGCGGCGTCTCGGACCTCGTCGGGCGAAAAGCCGCCCTTGGACTCCTCGCCGCTCACATTGACCTCGATCAGCACGCGCTGGGGACCGGAGAGCTCACCTGCCTCAATCTTGCGGACCGCACGGCTCGAGATGGCCTGAGCCAAATGCAGCGATCCCACCGAATGAATCAGCTCAGCCGAGCCCAGAACCGCATTGATCTTGTTGGTCTGCAGGTTGCCAATCATGTCAAAACGCACCGCAGGCAGCTCTGGATGTTCAGCCAAGCCCGCAAGCTTGCGAACGAGCTCCTGCGGGCGGTTCTCGGCAAAATGGCGATACCCCGCCTGGATAGCGGCAACGGTCTCATCGACGCCAACAGTCTTGGAGACGGCAATCAGGCGCGCGGCATCGTGGGGACGGCCCGCGCGATCGAGTGCTGCATAAAAACGCTCCAGAATCTGCTCGCGGCGAGCGCGCATCAAGTCCAAATAGTTATCCATTGCCAATCGCCTCCGCAGACAGCCAAACAAGTAGTCCCATGCTAACGCAAGAGCGCGGCCTCGCATGTGCAAGGCCGCGCTCACTTAGGTATTTACAATCTTTCGACGAACGGGGCTACCCTACTCCTCGTCATCCTCGGCGTCGTCCTCGTCCTCAAGGTGCTCAAGCAAATAGCGAAGGCCTTCGCTCACCTCGTTAGCAGGCACCTTGGCAACATAGCCCGCATCCACGGCAGGCCTCATGATGACGCCCTCGCCCGAAGGCACGCGCATGCTCTCGAGCTCATCCTCGTCCGTACGGGCGATATCGCCGGCAGTCATACGCTGTCCGGTCAAAAGGAAGGTCAGGCGGCAGGCAGCATCGATGGAAATCGAGGCGATACGATCGAGGTAGCGCGAAACCATGATGGCGCGGCGCAGGTCGTCGTAATTGCTGTTGTCATCCATAAACTCGCCGGCATCCATGCGGTTGAAGGTACGGAAGAACTTCTCGTACGCCGCATGCACCGGCCCGTCCTCGACGGCCAGATTGCAGATGATGGACATGTCGTTGGTGACGAGCGCGGAAAGCGACGAACCCAGCACCTGGTAAACAGCTTCGGCCTCGGCCTCAACCGTACCGACGAGTTCCTGGGGCAGCGAGATGTCGGCCTTGACCATGTGGCGCGTGGCGCGGCAGATCTGGCGAACCTTATCGGTCATGCGCTGCAGGTTAAAGTCGACGTAGATGATCGTCTGCAGCAAGCGGAAGTCGGAGGCGACCGGCGACTGCGTAGCGATCAGGTTGTAGCACACGGCCTCCAAGTTGGCGCAGCGCGCGTCAATCGAAAGTGTGCGCTTCTTGGTCTTGGTGGCGAGCTTGCGATCGTCGGTCACATAGGCCTTCACGGCGTCGTGAAGCGCCAGGTCTACGGCCTCGTAGATGCTCAGCATCTCGTGACGGGCCTCGATGAGCTGACGGGAAAACAGTTTACGCATGGTTCACTCCAATCAGTTGGGTGCGGTCATGCTGCCCGCACAGTGAATACGCACCGGACCAGGTCCGATCGGCTTGGGACTAGTCGCGCCGATCAGCCAAAGCGGCCGGTGATATAGTCTTCCGTCCGTGAATCCACCGGGCTGGTGAAGATCGCGTCGGTTTGACCATACTCGATGAGCGTGGCGGGCTCGCCGGCAACTTCCTGCAAGAAAAATGCGGTGTAGTCGCTAATACGAGCAGCCTGCTGCATAGAATGCGTGACGATGATGATCGTCATCTCGGGCGCCAGCTCGGCCATCAGATCCTCGACCTTAGAGACGGATGTGGGGTCGATGGCGGAGCAGGGCTCGTCCATCAGCAGGACATCGGGCTGCACCGCAAGCACACGCGCGATGCACAGACGCTGCTGCTGACCGCCCGAGAGCGCCAAACCATCCTTGTTGAGCTGATTGGATACCTCTTTCCAGAGGTTGGCGCGCTTAAGCGATTCTTCCACGATGTCATCGAGGTCGCTTTTGCTAGTCACGCCCTGCAGACGAGGGCCAAAAGCGACATTCTCGTAGATGGATTTGGGGAACGGGTTGGGCTGCTGAAAAATCATGCCCACGCGACGGCGAAGGTCGACCGGGTCGACGCCCTCGGCATAGATATCGTTGCCGTCGAGCGTCATGGTGCCCTCGACGCGGGTGCCCTCGATAAGGTCGTTCATACGGTTGATGCAGCGCAAAAACGTCGATTTGCCGCAGCCCGAAGGACCGATAAACGAGGTGATGGCGTTTTTGGCGATGTTGAGGTCGAGCCCCGTCAGCGCATGAAAGTCACCGTACCAAAAGTTGAAATCCTTGGCCGTGATGGCCGCTTGCTCCGGCGTGGGAGCGGACTGATAGACGGACATGGGACTCCTTAACTAGCGGCGTTTGCGCGACAGATAACGCGCAAACAGGTTGAAGGCCAGAATAATCGCCATCAGCAAAAGCGCAGTGCCGTAGGCTGCGTTCATGTTGATGCCGTCATTGGCAAGCAGATAAAGGTGAACGGTCATGGGACGACCGGAATCGAGCGGCGAGATAGGCAGGTTGATGGCCTGACCCATGGCGTAGAGCACCACGGCGGTCTCGCCGATGGCGCGGCCGATGGCAAGCACGATGCCGGTGGCGATGCGGCCAAAAGCCGAAGGAAGCACGATCTTGGAGACGACCTGCCACTTGGTGGCGCCCAGGCCGTATGCACCCCAACGGATATAGCGCGGAACGGCGCGGATTGCCTCCTCAGTGGTGCGCATGACAATGGGCAGCATCAGAAGTGCCAGCGCCAGGGCGGCCGAGACCATCGAAAGGCCCAGGCCCATGGCCTCGACAAACAAGGCGTAGCCAAAGAGGCCCATAACAATGGAGGGCACCGAGGCCAGGGCATCGGCAGCATAGCGAATGATGTCGACGACCTTGCCCTGCTTGGCGTACTCGGCCAGATAGACCGCAGCCAAGACGGCAACCGGCGTGCAGATGAGCATGGCGAGCGCCGTCACGTAGATGGTCGAGACGATCGTGGGCCAAATGCCGCCCTCGGCGTTTACGCCCTGCGGCCAGCCGAAGATAAAGTCGAGCGAGATATGCGGCAGGCCGTTGATGACCACGTAGGCGATGATGGCGATCAGCACCAGCGTGGTGATATAGGCCGCGGCGCGAAACACGCCGAGCATGATCTTGTTGGACAGATCCTTGTTGATGCGGCCCTTCTTGCCATGGGAAAGGGCACGCTTGATGCGCTCGCGCGACGAGGTCGTATCGACCGTCGTGTCAACGGAATCGGACATAGCCTACCCCCTCTTCTTGGAAATCAGGCGGACGATACCCACCAGTGCAGCGGAGATGATAAACAGGACCACGCCCATGCCAAACAGAGCCGAGCGGTGCAGGCCCGAGGAATAGCTCATGTCGAGCGCGATCTGGCTCGTGAGCGTCGAGATGGGGCTCGAGATGCTGTCCGGGATGACCGGAGCGTTGCCCACGACCATGAGCACGGCCATGGTCTCGCCGATGGCACGCCCCATGCCCAAGACAATCGCATCGACGATGCCCAGCTTGGCTGCAGGCAGCACGACCTTGTAGATGGTCTGCCACTTGGTGGCACCCATGGCATAGGACGCCTCGCGAATACCCATGGGAATGGAATTGAGGGCATCGATGGTGAGCGTGGTGATGGTGGGGACGATCATGATGGCGAGCACGAACCACGCTGTCAGCGCGCCAAAGCCAAGGCCGCCGGTTAGCTGCGCGATAAACGGACGGATGATGACCATGCCAAAGAAACCGTAGATGATGGAGGGGATGCCCGCCAGCAGATCGACGGCGGGGCTGATGAGCTTGCGCACGCGCTTGCTGGCGATCTCGACCAGATACACAGCCGTGCCCACACCCAGGGGCACACCCATGGCGAGCGCACCGACGGTCACCAGACCAGAACCCGCCAGCAGCGACATAATGCCGTAGTGGCCCTCAGAGGGTGCCCATGTAAAGCTAAAGAAGTCCGCCAGGCCGATGTCGGTAAAGACCGGCAGCGCCGAGTACGTGGTAAAGACAAAAATCAGGATGACGGTGACGACCGCCAAGAACGCGCAGGCAAAGAAGATCCACTGCAGCGCCTTCTCCTTAAGATAGGTGCTGCGTGACACCAACGCCAACTCACGCTTTTTGGGCGCCTGGGTCTCCTGCTCAATCTGGGGGGTTTCCTGTGCTTCCACGCTACTCACTCCCCTTTCCGTCGTTGGTGACGGGAATAAAGCCCGCCTCGCGAATCTGCTTGTCCATCTTTTCGGACGTCACATAGTCGATGTAGTCCTGCGCTTGCTGCGAAGGCGTTCCCTTCACAAAGAAGTAGAGGTCACGCGAGATGGGATAGCCGCCACTTGCGACCGTCTTCTCGGATGCCTCGACATGGTTGACCGAAACGGCCTTGACCGAGGTCTTAGCGTTGAGGCTCTCGACAAAACCCAGCGAGATGTAGCCAATAGCACCACGCGAGCGGGACACGACATCGCGTACCTGACCCGTACCCGAAAGAACGGCCGAGCGGCGATCGAACGGCGTGCCGTCCATCACGATGGTGCGGAAGGCCTCGCGCGTACCGGAAGCCTCGTCGCGGTTGATAACCTGAATCTTCAGGTCCTCGCCACCAACCTCTTTCCAGTTGGTGATCTTTCCGGCGTAAATATCGCGGAGCTGTTCGGTCGAGAGATTGTCGACCGGGTTGTCGTCGTTCACGATGACTGCGATGCCGTCGTGTGCGATAACGATAGGCGTCAGGCCCAGGTCTTGCTCATCGGCGTTGAGGCCACGAGAGGAGCTGGCGATATCGGCGGTGCCGGCGCTAACAGCTTCGATGCCAGCAGATGAGCCAAGGCCGGAGACGAGCACGTCGATGCCGGTCTCCTCTTTAAAGCCCTCGGCGGCAATCTCGGCAATGGGAAGGCACGTCGTAGAGCCGGCAACGGTAATAGAAGTCGTAGAAGATCCCGAGGAGCAGGCGCACAGCGTGAGCGTGAGCACTGCCGCACTCAGGACCGATGCGATCTTTCTCATAGCATCACGCCGATCGCAGCATGGCGCCCACAGGTGCCGCCCTCGTTGCGGTAGGAATAAAAGCGGTCGTTCTGACGCACGGTGGAAAGTTTGGTGTCCACAATACCATTCACATCGACACCGGCATCCACCAGCGCCTCGCGAATGGCGGCGGAAAGATCGAGCATACGGGAAGCGGTAGCATCGATGCACGCGAACTCGGCGGCAAAGCGGTCCATAAGCTCTTGGGACACCTCGTACTCGTCGCCCAGGATATGGGGCCCAATATAGGCAGAGATGTCCTCCGGCTTGCAGCCAACCGCCTCGCAGAGCGCATGGCATGCCTTGGCGGAAATGCGTGCGATCGTGCCCTTCCATCCGGAATGCACCACAGCAAAACCGCCGGGGGCAACCAGCACCACGGGAACGCAATCCGCAAAGCAAAGCATCACGGGCACCTCACGGGCCGTGCAGACGATGGCATCGCAGCCCTCGGCAATCTGCTCGCGAACGTCCTCAAGGTCATCGGCGCCGTTCGAGGTCACCGAAACGATATGGTCACCATGGACCTGATTGGGAACGAGCAGGTTGTGCTCGCACTCGGCGGCGCCCATGGCCTCGAGTACGCGGCGACGATTTTCTTGAACGGCAAAGGGGTCATCGCCTACATGCGAGCCCAGATTGAGCGAGGAGTACGCATCTTCGGAAACGCCACCGGTGCGCTCGGTAAAGGCAAAACGAACATCGTGCGTCGCGCCCTCTACCAACGTAACTCCATCATGGTCGACACGCGAAACGTTGTCCGCACGTGCTGCCATACTAAAGCCTCCTAATAACACAAGTATCGCGGCGACGCCGCAGCAGTCCGTGTCATACGGCTGCCATACTTCATCAAAAGGATACCCGCAGCAGTACGGACCAAACGTAAAGGGAACGTAAGGAGATTGGAGGCTTTCGTTTACAAAGACGAACCACAACAAAAAAGGGGTGCGCCCAATCGGACGCACCCCATGCAGGTCGTTGATAAAAACGAACTAGAAGCTACCGCGCTTCAGGAAGTCGGGAAGCTCGAACTGATCGTTGCCGAAGTTAGGAAGCTCGGTGCCACCGACGTTGCGGGTCGGAGCGGCCTGAGCCGGGCTCGTGGCAGGAGCGGTGCGCTGCGGCTCAGCGGAGGCAGCGGCCTTGCTCTGAGACTGCTGAGCAGCAAAGAGCTCGTCCTGACGGTTGACGTTGGAGTCGGAGAAGCCCGTAGCGATGACGGTGATACGCACCTGATCGCCCAGGGACTCGTCGACAACGGTACCGAAGATGATGTTGGCCTCGGGGTCGACGGCGTTGGCGACAACGTCGGCGGCGTCGCTGATCTCCTGGATGCCCAGGTCCTTGGAACCGGCGATGGAGAGCAGCACGCGCGTGGCACCATCGATGGAGCTCTCGAGCAGCGGGCTGGAGATGGCCTGCTGGGCAGCGTCGACGGCACGGGTGTCCCCAGAAGAGGTACCGATACCCATCATGGCGGTACCGGCCTGCTTCATGATGGTCTTAACATCGGCGAAGTCCAGGTTGATGATACCGGGGACGGTGATGAGGTCGGTGATGCCCTGGGTGCCCTGGGAAAGGACGCCATCGGCAATCGCGAAGGCCTCGAGCATGGTGGTCTTCTTCTCGGCGATGTCGAGCAGCTTATCGTTAGGGATGACGATCATGGTGTCGACGCAATCGGAGAGGGTCTTAATGCCCTCCTCGGCGCTCTTCTTGCGCTTGCGGCCCTCGAAGGTGAAGGGCTTGGTCACGACGGCGACGGTCAGCGCACCGACCTCGTTCATCGCGATATCGGCAACGATGGGAGCAGCGCCGGTACCGGTGCCACCGCCCTCGCCGCAGGTGATGAACACCATGTCGGCGCCAGCGAGCGCCTCGGCAATGTCGTCGCGGGACTCATCGGCAGCCTTGCGGCCAACCTCGGGGTTGGCGCCGGCGCCCAGGCCGCGGGTAAGGTCGGTGCCGATGTGCACCTTGATATCGGCATCAGAGATCGCGAGTGCCTGAGCATCGGTGTTGATGGCAACAAACTCGACGCCGCGGATGCCCTCTTCGATCATTCGATTGACCGCGTTGGTACCGCCGCCGCCGACGCCGACCACCTTAATGACGGCAAGGTAGTTGTTGATCTCTGTCTCGTGCATGTCGGTCCTCCGAACAAAGGTTATAGCCATAGCATGGGTCGACCCCTGCGCACATTAACCTTCAGGTTGAAAGTAAATGCAAAGGTAAACCGTATTATGTTTGCACATTATGAACGTATCAGTCAAATAATTGACCGTGAAAACCAAACAAACCAGATAAACGGCGTGGTATGGCCCCTCAACAAAGCATCAACCAGCGCTACGAGGTCGGAGCGTTCCTAAATGTATAGTTACCCGGAGAGCGCACATTGATATACGTTACGCCCTCTACCTGCGAAAGCAGCTTGGTGACTACGCGCTCCTTCTTGACGATATCGTTCGAATCGCCCAGCGACACCTCAATGCCGTTATTGAGGTTTGCCGAGATGGCTTCGACCGAAGGCGTGGAAATATCCTTGACTTGTCCCAAGAACTCGCTCGAAAAACCACGCACATAATCCAAGCCAGCCTTAACGGCCTTGGAGCTCACTGCCTGGCCGGAAACCGGAGCGACATCTGCCGAGACATCAGTCAACAACACCGCGCCATAGTGCTTAGCGAGCGCCAGCGCGGCATCGATTCCGGTCAAGGTATTTGAGCCCTGCCCTGTCGTGATGACGTTGCCCTGGTCGTCCACTTCGACCGACGTCGACAGCGGGGCGATCCAGGTGTCATCATCCCCGATGGCCCAGGCAAGGTCATCGGAACTGATATAGGCAATTGCGATGACCTTGCGCTCCATCGGCGTAATGATGAGCGTATGCGGGAACTGACGCTGGACATCCACGCCCGAGACCCACGGATTCTGCTTGAGGTCCTCGGTAATCTGGTCGGGATCGACGTTAAAAAGCGACGTTCCCTCGGGCAAATCGATCAGCTGGATAGCATCGTGCTTCGTCACATGCTCGCTGCCTTGAATCTGAATATCAGTGGCGGTAAACAATCCAGAGTTGATCACCACGATGGCAACGACGACGAGCACGGCCAAGGCGGCCAGAACGCCGCCCACGATTTTGCCCTTGCCTTTAACGGCAGAGGCGGCATCGGACGTCTTGCTGGCCATGGCGCCAAGCGACGACAGCGGATTGATACCCTTTTTGGTCGCAGGTGCCTTAGCGGCGGGCACCGATGTCAACGAGCGCGGCTTGGCAGCGCCCAACGTACGGCCGAGAGGCGTCACCTTAGCTCCCAGCGAGGGCTTGGGCGTCGCTATGGGGCGAGAGGGCTTGGCACCCATCGCCGACTTGGATGTCACTGAGGGGCGCGGAGCCGGGTGAACCGTCTTTTTTGCGACAGGGCGTCCACCAAGTTGCGAGACGACCGGACGCTTGGCGGACCGTACGGATCCAGCAGGCTTGGAAGACACAGAGGGCTTGCGTTGAGGTTGGACGGGTGCGCCGGAACGCCCTCCGGCGCGGCGGAAGGTAGGTTTCGATGCTCTAGAAGCCGAGGAATTTAACTTCCGGTCTGAGCTCGATGCCATACGCCTCCCTCACCTTTCCGTGCACATGCCTGATAACCGCGGCCACGTCATCGGCCGAGGCGGTACCGTTATTAACGATAAAATTAGCGTGTACGGGCGAAACTTCCGCACCGCCAACCGAAAAACCCTTTAATCCACAATCCTCAATCAGCTTGCCAACGCTCGCGTCGGGCGGATTGCGAAAGACCGACCCGCAAGAAGCGCGACCCATGGGCTGCGTGCGTTTGCGCCTCGTCAGGTACCGCTCCATACGCTCACGGATATCGGCCTTGGACGCGGGTTTGAGCTTGAGCACGCACTCGAGAATAATCTCGTTGCGCGGCAGACTGCACTCACGGTAGCCCCAAGCAATCTCGGACCCCGCATAATGCTTTATGCCGGATGCCGGGTCAAACGTGACCACATCCTCGACAAGCGAACCTATCCACTCGGTCCGCGTACCGGCGTTCATGGATACGGCGCCGCCGACCGAGCCGGGGATGCCAACCGCAAACTCTAGGCCCGAAAGACTGCGCGACAGCGCATCGTTGACCAGGCGTGCGAACATCACGCCTGCACCGACCGTCAGCGTACAGCCGTCATCGGCGACAACCGTACGCTGAAACTCGCGCCCCAGCGAAATGACGGCGCCGCGATAGCCCGCATCGGCAACAAGCAGATTAGATCCCTTGCCGATAATGACCCACGGTACATGCTCGCGGTCGAGCACCGCCACGGCGCGACGCAGGGCATGGTAGCTATGGCACGTCACAAAGAGGTCGGCCTTGCCGCCGATACGATAGCTTGTATGGCGTGCAAGACGTTCGTCCTCGACCACGTCCGTGTCGATCATGCCCGAAAGCGCCATGACGGCGTTAAACAGACCCATAGAGGTTAAGCGTCTTTCTTGGCAGTCAGATACTCGATGAACTCGGGACCGACGGTCGTAACGTCGCCGGCGCCCATGGTGAGCAGCAGGTCGCCCTCGCCCACGAGCTTCTCAAGCTCCTGGTTGAGCTCAAGACGGCTGGAGCAGTACACGACCTCCTTGCCGGGGTGCTTGGCGCGAACGGTATCTGCGAGCATCTTGGAGGTAACACCCGGAATCGGCATCTCGCCAGCGGAGAACACATCGATCAGCAGCAGCTTATCGGCGTTGGCAAAGGCATCGGCAAAGTCATCGCACAAAGCCTGCAGGCGCGAATAGCGGTGCGGCTGAAACACGACATCGACATGTTTGTAGCCCAGCGAAGAGGCAGCAGCGAGCGTCGCCTTGATCTCGGTGGGATGATGGCCGTAATCGTCAACCACCGTGATGCCGTCGATATCGCCCACGTGGGTAAAGCGACGGCGGACGCCCTCAAAACTCGAAAGTGCCTTAGCGGCGGCGTCGATATCGAGGCCTAGGACATGGGCGACGGTCAGGACGGCCGTGGCGTTGAGCATGTTGTGACGACCGGGGTTGCTCTTAATCTCGACAGCGTGCTCGGTGCCGTCCTCAAAGCGAACGATAAAGTCGCTCTGGATGCCCTTGACATCCGGATGTACGCAGACGATGTCGTTGTTCTCGGCAAAGCCATAGGAAAGCACATGACGGCCCGTCGACTTGGCGAGCTCGACCAGATGCGGATCCTCGCCGCAAACGATGACGGTGCCGTCCTCGCCCACCAGCCCCATAAACTTGGCAAAGGTAGCCTCGATCTCCTCGATACCCGAGTAGTGATCGAGATGGTCTGCCTCGACGTTGGTCACGATGACCACGTTGGGGTTCAGGAACAGGAACGAGCTGTCCGACTCGTCGGCCTCGGCGACAAAGTAGTCACCCGAGCCGTTCTTGCCGTTGGTGTCGTAGCCCTCGACAATGCCGCCGATCAGGAAGCTGGGGTCCAGACCCATGCGGTCGAGCATGGTGGCACACATCGAAGAGGTCGTGGTCTTGCCGTGCGTGCCGGCAACGGCGACGGTGGTGTAGCCATGGCCCAGAGCCGAGAGCATCTTGGCGCGGGGCCACACGGGAATACCCAGCTCGCGGGCACGCACGAGCTCGGGGTTGGACTCGGGAATAGCGGTGGAGACCACGACCACGTCGGGCTTGACCTCGTCGATCGTCGCAGCCTCGTGGCCCACGTGGACCTTCACGCCAGCGCGGGTAAGCTGGCGAATATAGCGCGACGTCTTAAGGTCGGAGCCGGTAACGGTATAACCGCGCTCGTGCAGGACGAGGGCGATGCCGCTCATGCCGGCGCCACCGATACCGATAAAGTGGGCGCTCTTGAACTCGGGCGCGGAGGTTGCAGTCTGGGAATCAGCCATGTGCTCGTGTACTCCTTGCGTAAACACTGCCTGTAACCCGTTAACTGTACCGCACCTACCGCATCCGCGCGAGGGCGACCGGCGATATCCCGTCTAACTAACGCAATCCCTCTACCGCGTCGGCCAAAAGTGCGGCGGCACGGTCCTGGGCCAAGCCACGCGCCGCCTGACGCATGGCATCACGCGCCACAGCGTCATCGATCAGGTGCAGCAGCTCGTCGGCAAAGGCAGGGGCATCGATATCGGCATCGGCGCATAGCACGCCGGCACCGGCATCGACCAGGTAACGCGCATTCGTGGTCTGGTGATCGGCCGTGGCGTGCGGATACGGCACGAGCACCGAGGGCACGGCAAGCGCGGCGATCTCGGCCACGCTCGAGGCACCGGAACGCGAGAGCACCAAATCGGCCGCGGCCAGCATATCGCCCATGTTGTCGATGTAGGGCTGGACACGATAGCGCTTCGCCTCCTCGGGCGTCAGTGCCAAAGCGCGCTCGGTCTCCTCAAAGCCGTCGGCACCCGTCGAATGCAAAATGTAGAGATTCTCGCGGGTCAGCAGCTCACTCTTGAGCGAGGCAACGCGCTCGTTGAGATGCTGGGCACCGAGCGAACCACCAAAGACGAGCAGAAGCGTCGCGTCCTCGGGCACACCGAGCGTCTTGCGACCGCGAGCGCGATCGCCCTCGATCACCGAACGACGCACAGGATTGCCCGTCATGAGCACATGGTCGGGGTCGCCCTCGCGCTCAAAGACAGCGCGGGCCGCAGGTACCGAAATGCACACGCGGGCGGCATGTGAGTTCATCATCTTGTTGGCCAGACCCGGAACAGAGTTCTGCTCGTGCAGCAGATACGGAACGCCCGCATCCTTGCACCAGCCCAGCAGAGGGACCTCAACGTAAGCACCAAAGCCAATAGCGGCATCGGGCTTACCGACCTTCGAGAAGTGACTGGCAAGCGAGCGCTTGGCCTTATTG
The DNA here is from genome assembly GCA_902492825.1 of uncultured Collinsella sp. GTDB lineage: Bacteria > Actinomycetota > Coriobacteriia > Coriobacteriales > Coriobacteriaceae > Collinsella. The sequence goes on along the minus strand of CABUMZ010000026.1, from coordinate 4,363 downwards.
ACGCGCCACAGCGAAGTCAGCGCGGTCCAAGGACGGGAGCGGTCGAAGCCCGTGACCGTGATAGGTACAAAATCGAACCCGGCCTCGGGAACCAAACGACCCTCGAGCTTGTGCGACTGGCCCACGAACACAACATGATGTCCGCGGTCGCGCAACTCCTCAGCCAAGGCGAGCGCAGGGTTGATATGTCCCGCCGTGCCGCCGGCTGCGATAGCAACGGTCATCTTATCGGTCATGGTAATCCCTTCGTACACGCGGTCCCTGATCGTCGGTGCGCAGACGCGCCGACGGGTCCGAATTCAAATTGATTCGATTATATCCGCCACCCGAGCTTCGGGGGTTCGGGCGTTGGGGACGCCCCTGCGGCGCCGTTCGCTGACGCGGACGGGCCGCCGGCTCGGTCGCAGAGCCATCCAAGACGGTAAAACCGTTGCGCGAAGGGCGATCGCCGCGCACATGGGGCACGCCGGCGGTACTCTCGTCCATAACGGCAAAGCTCTCGCGGCGACGGTCGTACTCATCGCGACGGGCGCTCTCATACGAAACGCGCAGGATCAGACCGGCGAGCATAAGCGACACAATAATCGACGAGCCGCCGTAGCTAATAAACGGCAGCGGCTTGCCCGTCATGGGAAACACATTGAGAATACCCAGCGCGTTGATCAAAAACTGCACCGCAAGGATGACCGCGGAACCCGATGCCATAAGTGCTCCGCGACGGTCGGTCGCCTGCTCGGCAATGCGAAACGCCGAGTAGATCAGCATCGCAAACACCAAGAAGAACAGTACGGTTCCGATAAAGCCAACTTCCTCGCCGATAATAGCCAAGATGTAGTCGTTATGCGCCTCGGGCAAATACGAGTACTTCATGGTGGAGTTGCCGATACCGCGACCGAACAGGCCGCCCGAGGCAAACGCCATGATGGCAAGCGTGGCCTGATAGCCATCGCCATACTCGTCGGCCCAAGGGTTCCAAGCGACCTCGAAGCGCACCCTGCGGTACGGCTCCACAATAAGGGCGATAACCAAGACGAGGGCGACGACAACGACGGGCACGATTATTAATCGGGCATCCATGCCGGCAAATAATGCCATACAGACAATGGTCAGCAAGATAATCAAGACAGTGCCAAGGTCGGGCTGGATAAAAATCAAGAGAAGCGAAGGACCCAAACACCCCAGCATCTTGACGGCAAACTCGTTGATATTGCCCCCGGGCGAATAAAAACGATCGAGCATAATGGCGGAATACGCAATGGCAAACGGCTTTAAGAATTCCGACGGCTGAAATTGAACACCGGCAATATTCAACCAACGCGTCGCGCCACGGCTACCGCTGCCGACAAAGAACACGAGCAGCAACAGACCGATCATAACGAAGAGGACAACTTTGAGTGCACCCTCCTTAAAGCAGCTATCGGGCGCTAGGCGCGCAATAAACACTAGAGCAGCCATACCCACGATCGTAAAGCCAAGCTGTCGAAACAGAAAATAGGTCGCCGACCCGTTCTCGTGCAATGCCTCAACCGATGACGCCGAGTACACCATCAGCAGACCAAAGCACACCAAGGCAAACAGGCACGCCATGAATATCAAACGAGGGCGCATGATGCGGGCGGGAACGCCGGCGATATAGCGTTCGCTGAGCGTCTGCCCGCCGCGACTGGAACGCGGCGTGCTGCGCTGCGAGGAAGCACGGTCCGAGTCGGGCCTCCTCATACCTTGTCGGGGGCTCTCCTCTCTCACCGGCAGCCCCTATTCCATTTGCGATTTCGCTGCGGCGGCAAGCTGGGCCACGTAGTCCTTAAACACGCGGCCGCGCTCCTCGTAGCCCGAGAACTCATCGAACGAAGAACAGGCGGGAGAAAGCAGGATCACGTCGCCACGGCTCGACAGCGAACGGGCAACGTCGACGGCGTCGCGCAGGTCGTCAGCCTGAGCGATATCAACGTCACCATCGACATCGGCCTCGTCCATAGCGGCGGTAAAGCGCTCGCGCGCATCGCCAAAGCAGACGACCGATCGCACGTTATCCATCACAACGCGGGCAAAGGACTCGAGCGGTGTGCCCTTGTCGTGACCACCGAGCAGCAAGATCACATTGTCATCGGGAAACGCCGTCAGGGCCTTTTCGACCGCATCGGTGTTCGTTGCCTTGGAATCGTTGACGTAGCGCACGCCATCGATCTCGCCGCAGGGCTCAACGCGGTGCTCCAGCGGCTGGAACGAGGCCAGGCCGCGACACACGCCGTCGACATCGGCACCTACGGCCAGGGCAGCCGTGGCAGCGCACAGGGCATTGATTACATTGTGATGTCCGGAGATTTTGAGCTCGGACGTGGCGATGAGCGGGGTCTCGACGCCCTTCAGGCGAACGACCATCTTGCCATCGCGCACAAATGCGGCGTCCTCGCCCGCAGGCTCGTCAAAAGCAACCTTGCAGATACGGCGGCCCGGAACATAGATGTACTCATCGAACTCATGAATGCCGGCATCCTCGACGTCAACAATCACCAGGTCATCGTCGACCATATTCTCGAAGAGCTTAATCTTGGCGAGCGCATAGTTCTTATGGCTCTTGTGCCAGCCCAGATGGTCGGGGGTAATGTTGAGCAGCACTGCCACGCGGGGGTGGAGCTCGGCCGTCGTTGCAATCTGATAGCTCGAAAGCTCCGCTACGAACCACTCGTTATGCGCGCGGCCATCGATCTCGTTCACCGGAGGCTCACCGATGTTGCCAACAGCGACGCTCGCCTCGCCGGCCGCCTTAAGCAGGTAGTCGGTCAGCGACGTGGTGGTCGTCTTGCCGTTGGTGCCCGTGATGGCAATCCAGTTTTGGGGAGACAGGCGGTAGGCAAACTCGGGCTCACCCATGATCTGGGCAGCGTGATCGCGGCCAGCCTTAAAGAATGCCGAGAACTCCGAGATGCCCGGACATGTCACGCATACGTCGTAGGCTCCCTCTACCTGCTCGGTGCCATAGACAAACGACGCGCCCATAGCCTCGAGCGCACGCGTGGCGTCATTGGGCTCGGAGGTACCGCCGCCATAGACGGTAACGGCACTCACGCGCTCGGGGCGTGCAAGCGCCCAGCGAGCAACATCAAGACCGGACTTACCCTGGCCCAAAACGAGCAGGCTAAAGGAATCTGCAAGAGGCATGAAAAACCACTATCCCAACTGGAAGAACAAAGCGAGGCCCAGGGCACCAAATGCCGCGGCGACAATCCAAAAGCGAATGACAACCTTGGTCTCGGCCCAGCCCTTCTTTTCGAAATGATGATGAATGGGCGCCATAAGGAAGACGCGCTTATGTGTAAAGTGGAAGTAAACGACCTGAATCATGACCGACAGGGTCTCGACGATAAACAGGCCACCGATGATAAGTGAAACGACCTCCGTGTTGGTCATGATGGACGTGCAGGCAAAGGCTGCACCCAAGGCGAGAGAGCCGGTATCACCCATAAAGATGCTTGCGGGATAGCAGTTGAACCACAAAAAGCCCAGGCAAGCGCCAGCGCATGCGGTGCAGAAGATGGACAGGTTCACGTCGCCATGCAAAAACGCCATTGCGGCCATCGCGAGCATGGCGATCATGGAGGCACCACCAGCAAGGCCGTCCAGGCCATCGGTCAGGTTCACGGCGTTAGAAAGACCGGCGATCATCAGCCAGCAAAATACAATGTAGAGCCACGGGAACGAGAAGCCACAGATGGTGGTTGAAAGCACACCCAGGTCAATAGCCAGGCCGCCAGGGAAACGAATCTCGGGGGCAACGCCGCACCAGTTAACGGCAAGCACGGTAAAGGTAACGCAGATGATAGTTAGGCCGATCATCTTGGCGTGAGGCGTCAGGCCGAGCGAGCGGCCGTGCGTAACGGAGGTCAGGTCATCGATGAGACCAAGAACGCCGGTTGCCAGCGTGGCGAGCAGCACAAGCACGAGCTCGGTGGTGAGTTTGCCCATCAAAAGGCACGTCAGCGAAACGGCGACCAGGATGATGACGCCGCCCATGGTGGGCGTGCCCTGCTTAATCAGGTGGCGCTTGGGGCCGTCGGCACGGACTTGCTGCCCGATACCTTCGACTTTGAGCAGCTTGATCCACCACGGCATAAGAAGCATCGCGATGGCAGCGGCGATGCCGAGACCCAAAAAGGCCTGATACGTAGGATACGAAGGATTGCCGAACATGGGCTAGCACACACCTTCCACAAAGCGGTCGAGCTCAACAAAACGGGAACCCTTAACCAGTACGACGTCGTCCTTTTCGAGCGCGGCGCCCATACGGTCGAGCACCTGCTGATAATCGGCGAATACCTGGATACGGTCCTCGTCCATACCCATCATGCGAGCGGACTCGGCC